>JAFPHE010000016.1 GCA_017388745.1 Lachnospiraceae bacterium
CGGCCTGATCTTCCACCGCGTCATTAAAGGCTTCATGATTCAGGGCGGCTGCCCCTACGGCATGGGCACCGGCGGCCCGGGCTACCAGATCAAGGGCGAGTTTTCGGCGAACGGCGTCGTCAACGACCTGAAGCACACGAGAGGCGTCATCTCGATGGCGAGGGCCATGAACCCCGACTCCGCAGGCAGCCAGTTCTTCATCATGCATAAGGATGCGCCGCACCTTGACGGGCAGTATGCTGCTTTCGGTATGGTCATCGAAGGCATGGAAGCCGTTGACCGCATCGCGGACCAGTCCACCGACTTCAGCGACAGACCGCGCGAGGACCAGATCATGGAGAAAGTGACTGTCGAGACTTTCGGCGAAGAGTATCCGGAGCCGGTGAAAGCATAAGCAGTGACTTATACGGGGGAAAAGTAATTCATACAGGAAAAACGGGTTAAGGAGAGACTTATGTTTAAGAATGAGTTACTGGAGAAGATTCAAAACGGAGAGAAGACTGTCGGCACATTTTTCGGGGCAGGCAATCCTTCCATCGCTGAGGTCATCGGCCGTTCCGGGATCGATTACATTATCGTAGATATGGAGCACGGACCGTTTGAGACCGAGAGTGCCATGGAGATCATGCGCGGAGCAGAGCTCGGCGGCACGACAGCGCTTGTCAGGGTCAAGGACTGCAGCAGGCCTGCAATCATGAAGCCTCTGGATGTGGGTGCAAGAGGCCTCATCATTCCGCAGGTACATACCGTCGAGGAAGTGAAGAACATCATCGATTACGCCAAGTTCTATCCGCTCGGAAACCGCGGCGTCTGCTTTACGAGGGCCGACGGCTATGGCGCGGACGAAATCGCGAAACAGCCGCTCGAAGGCTATTTCCGTGACTCCAATGCAGGCACGCTGATCATCCCGCAGTGCGAGACCGCCGGGTGCCTCGAGCATATCGAAGAGGTATGCTCGCTCGAAGGAGTTTCCGGCATTTTCATCGGACCCTTTGACCTTTCGTGTGCGATGGGCATGCCCGGAAAGTTCGACGATCCGGAGTTCCAGAAAGCACTCGACCGCATCCTGAAGGCTGTGCATGACGCAGGCAAGTTCTGCATCATGTTCGCAACCACGACGGAAGCGGCAAGACAGTATTTCGAGCGCGGCTTCGATTCCGTGACGGTCGGTCTGGAATACGATCATATCATCGCGGCGATGCGCCGGGTGAAAGCGGAAGCGAAGGGTGAGATCTGACAGCAGGGCGCACACGCAAAGACACCGGAACGAATCTTAAGGTTCTCTTACAAAGACAGAGCGGAGCTTGCATTTCCGGTCTGACTATGCTAAAAAAATAACGTATATTTGATTTGATCATATACGTCGGGAGACGTATGGCATGTTCGTCGGGAGACGCGCAGAAAGGAAAAAGATCCGTGATCAGACCGTCAGTTCGCTCATAACAGAGCCGGTATCTTAAATACCGGCTTTTTCTGGTGGATGAAACGGCTTTCCGGATCGAGGGGTAAAAATGAAAAAAGGATCATTCTTAAGTAACTACTGGTTTATCATCTGCATGCTGATCGCGATCGTCGCGGGCACCGTTCTCGGCCTGAACTGGCCCGGCGCTACCGTACTTGCACCGCTCGGCGACCTCTTCATCAACATGATGTTCTGCGTCGTTGTCCCGATGGTCTTCGTATCCATCTCTTCAGCGATCGCAAACATGAAAACCGTCGGACGTGCCGGCAAACTGATGGGCACCACCATCGTCAGCTTCCTTGTGACAGCTGCGATCGCTGCCGTCATCATGTACATTATCGTCCGCATCATCAACATCGTGCCGACGGACTTCAGCATTGACGTTATGGTCACCGAGACGGAAGACACGACCGTGGCGAGCACAGGAAGCCTGATCGTCAACTTCTTTACGAAGCCTGACTTCCATGAGCTCCTCAGCCGCCGTGCAATGCTTCCGCTGATCATTGCGGCGATCATCTTCGGTTTCGGCGTACAGATGGCAGGCGGTCCGGAAACCATGACTGCAAAGATGCTCGACGATCTTTCCAACTGCATCATGAAGACCGTCAAGATCATCACCTTCTATGCACCGATCGGATTCTTCGGATTCTTTGCATCCCTGGCTGCAACTTACGGCCCCGAGCTGATCGGCGGATACGGCAAGACCCTGGTCGTCTACTACGTGACCTGCTTCGCTTACATGTTCATCTTCTTCCCGATCTACGCTGAGTTCGGCGGCGGCAAGGGCGGCGCAAAGGTCATGTTCGCGCATCTTTTCCGTCCGGCAGCGGTATCCTTCGGTACCTGCTCCTCCGTCGCGACGATCCCGACCAACATCGAAGTCGCCAAGGAGACCGGCATCTCCAAGGATGTATCCGATATCGTCCTTCCGATGGGCGCAACGATGCACATGGACGGTTCCGCTATGTCCGCGATCGTCAAGGTCGCATTCCTCTTCGGCATCTCCGGCATGCCCTTCGCTACAGGCAAGGCGATCCTCGCGATCATAGTCGCGGTGTTCTCCTCCGTTGCGATGTCCGGTATCCCGGGCGGCGGCGGTGTCGGCGAGCTCGTGCTCTGCACGATGTTCTTCAACAACTCCCCGGAGCAGCTGGCTGTAGCTTACACCCTGGCGCTTGCGATCGGCAACCTGGTCGATCCGCCCGCTACCATGATCAATGCTGCAGGCGACTATGTCGTATCCTTCATCGTTTCCCGTTACGTGGACGGCAAGGACTGGCTCCAGAAGCAGCTGAACAATAAGGCTGCATAACGCGGTATGGCCGCAGCTATGCGAAAGCATTGAACAAAGAGACAATTTCATAAGAGAAGAAAACGCTTCCTGCAGGCCGTGATGGCCGTCGGGAAGCGTTTTTTTGACTTAAATTGGTTTTAATAAAGGTCTGTGACAGATCGTGCTGCGTTTCAGGATCTTCAGCCGAGGACCAGTTCCTCGTCCGTAACTTCGCCTTTGGCGACGATATTGGTCGGTCCGGTGAGGTAAACGGCGCTTACCGGAACGGCTGCGGTTTCAGGCGCGCTGCCGCCGGAATTGCTTTCGATATCGACGATGAGTTCGCCGCCGGTCATGCCCACACGGACGCCGGAGCCGCTGACGCGTCCTTCGGCAGTCAGCACGGCAACGACCGATCCGGTGCCGGTGCCGCAGGCGTAGGTGAAGTCCTCGACGCCGCGTTCGAAGGTGCGCTCATAGACTGTATCCGTGCCTGTGATCTCATAGAAGTTGACATTGGCGCCCTTGGGAAGGTCTGCATGCCAGCGGAGGCAGCGGCCGAGCTCCCTTAAGCGGTTATCGTCTGCGGTCTTCAGCGAACATTGCTCCGGATCCTCGTCCGTTGCGCAAAGGGAGGTGACGATCCCGGTATACTCGACCGCAAGGTGCGGAAGACCGGGGTTCCCGAGTTCGACATAAGCGCAGCGGATATGGAA
>JAFPHE010000109.1 GCA_017388745.1 Lachnospiraceae bacterium
CTTGAAGAGCTCTGCGTAAAGAGCGGTACAGGCATGCTCTATATCAAGCAGAATGACGCTGTTACCGCGATCGACCTTACTTCGCAGGAAATGCTGGACATCGCGTCGGGTCTGACGGAAGGACGTTATGCGACCAGCCGCGACCAGTCCATGATCGCATGGCTGGAGGGTGATCTGTACGCCCGGAACAACATTAAACTGATGGATATCATGACCGGCAGCACCCAGACGATCAGCGCGGCTGAGGGCACGGTGCTGAGCGTGATCGATTTTTACAATCAGGATCTGATCTACGGCGTCAGCGGCGTGAACGACCGCTGGATCATCAACGGACGCCTCAGAGGACTGCCGCTGAGCAAACTGATGATCATAGACAGGGATCTGTCCGTGATCATGGAATACCAGAAACGGGGACTCTATCTCGAGAACATCAGGATCGAAGGTGACCGTATCCATCTGGTACAGTACAGGCGCGGAAACGAACCCGGCAGTTATCAGTTCGCGAGCAAGGATACGATCGTCAGCCGTGAGCAGCAGGAGAATCTGTATACAAAAGGGCTTTCCACCGGAGATACAGAGACCCGCAAGAAGGTCTGGTACGTGGATCTGGATGAAAATATCAAAACGACCAGGAGCCTCAGGATCAGCGCTCCCAAGAACATCTCATATGAAAGATCCGGCACGATCGAGCTCGGCACGCATAAGGCCGCGGAGGAGATCCGCTTCTATGCTTATGCAAACGGAAGCCTTCTCGGCAGGGTCAGCACTCTGAGCGGGGCGATCGACCTGTGCTATGATGAGATGGGATGGGTGACGGATGAAAACTCCGTTGTGGTCTACAGCCGCGCCGACAGGACCGCTTCCAGGAATCTCAACGATCCCTACAGCGCCGCACAGCCGCTGGTCCTTTCCCTGGAGGATATTGACGGGAACCGCATCACGGAGGACGGTTATATCTTCCTTGACGCTCAGGGCGCCGAGCTGAACCGTATCCTTTACTATATCGGTAAAGGCTGCCCGATCCTCGCCTGGCTGGAAGACGGCGAGTACTGCCTCATCTTCGGCTATGACAGCCAGAATGTGCGCGTCTACTATCCGCTCTCCGAAGAGGAGGACAATGCGGTCATCATGCCCATGGAAGAGGCGGCACAGTACTTTGCCCGGCAGCAGAACGATTATCTGTGCTTTTTGCCCTACGCGGGAATGTAATGTATTTACAAAAACCACGATAGAAGATATAATAACTACTTGACTTTTGAACGAATTACGAGCTAAAGAGGACACGTATGGAGCAATATATCATTGAAGGCGGAACACCTCTCAAGGGAGAAGTGACGATCAGCGGCGCGAAAAATGCGGCGCTCGGCATCCTTGCAGCTTCTATCCTGACGGATGAAGATGTCCTGATCGAGAACATTCCCGACGTTAACGACATCAACGTCATGCTTGAAGCCATTTCCAATATCGGAGCCAGGGTCGACCGGATCGATGCACATACGGTTAAGATCAACGGCTCGACGATCTCGGAGCTGGAAGTCGAGGACGACTATATGCGCAGGATCCGCGCATCCTACTACTTTATCGGTGCGCTCCTCGGCAAGTACAGGAAGGCAAGGGTACCGCTTCCGGGCGGCTGCGCGATCGGCGCGAGACCGATCGACCAGCACATCAAGGGCTTCCGTGCGCTCGGCGCGGAGATCGAGATCGACGGCGGTTCTCTTTACGCTTACGCGGACCAGCTGACGGCGGCACACATTTTCTTTGACGTCGTGACCGTCGGCGCAACGATCAACGTCATGCTTGCGGCAGTCATGGCAAAGGGCCAGACGATCATCGAGAACGCCGCAAGGGAACCGCATATCGTTGACGTCGCGAACTTCCTGAACAGCATGGGCGCCAAGATCAAGGGCGCCGGAACGGATATCATCCGTATCCGCGGCGTGGAGTCCCTGCACGGAACGGAATATGCCATCATCCCCGACCAGATCGAATCGGGAACATTCATGTGCATGGCAGCAGCCACCCGCGGCGACATCCTGATAAAGAACGTCATCCCGAAGCATCTGGAGTCCATCACAGCCAAACTGCAGGAAATGGGCAACGAGGTGCAGGAGTTTGACGAGGCAGTGCGTGTCATCGGCGCGCCGCTGCAGCGCCATACCGATATCAAGACCCAGCCTTATCCCGGATTCCCGACGGATATGCAGCCGCAGATCACGGTTGCGCTTGCCCTTGCGGAGGGCACCAGCATCGTGACCGAAGGCATTTTCGAAAAGAGATTTAAATATGTAGAAGAGCTTGCGCGTATGGGCGGACGCATCCGTGTACAGGGCAATGTGGCGATCGTTGATGGCGTCAGGGGATTTTCCGGCGCGACAGTCACGGCGCCGGACCTGAGAGCGGGCGCAGCGCTCGTGATCGCCGGCCTGCAGGCGAGCGGCCGTACCAGGATCGAGGAGATCGGATTTATCAAACGCGGCTACGAAGATTTTGACAAGAAGATCCGTGCACTCGGAGGCCGGATCAGATATCTCCAGTAATATGCATAAGTTTTTGAGAGCGGCCGGTTTTTCCGAGTTTACCTCGGAAGAATCGGTCTACAATTTAATAAGGCAGCACGCCATGCGGCCGGAGTTCCTGAGCGCGAAGCTTGAACTCGGCGACAATGTGTCGCTGAATGAATACAGGCTTCCGGTCAATGAATACATCGGCATCTGCGCCGCCGCCGTCGATTTCGGCGGGGGACGTACGGAGCTGCAGTATTACTACCCTTACTACAACACCTACGAGATCTCCTCCAACGGGAACTGCTCTCTGGAGCGCCATACGCAGCAGGAGACCTACGCGGGTGTGATCGACGAGTACAATATCGGCCTCTCGCTCATCTTCTTCATGAACAACCCCGTCAGCTACAGGCAGCGTCCGGACGCGGAGACCAGATACGAGTTCCGCGGCACGGCGCTTTCCGCATTTGCGAACAGCGCGACGATCATCCTGCCGGTCGCAAAGCCCGAGGATATGCCGGGCGGCGGATTTACCGCCGGCTATCCCGATGAGAGCCTGATCGAGGCTGCGAGGAACGGCGACGAGGACGCGATCGAGACCCTGACCGCTTCGGATATGCAGATGTACCATCAGCTTTCGGAGCGTATCGAAAAGGAGGATCTTTACTCGGTCGTCTCTCAGAGCTTCATGCCCTGCGGGATCGAATGCGACCAGTATTCGATCATCGGGGAGATCACGGAACTCAAGGAGAACTCCAACAGCTTTACCGATGAAGCGCTCTGCCTGATGAAGATCACTTGCAACGACGTGGAGTTCTGGCTCTGTATGCGAAAAGACGACATTCTCGGCGAACCGATGAAAGGACGCAGGATAAAATGCAGATTGTGGATGCAGGGAAACGTAAATGTTGGCGTCTGAGCGCCGTGATCCTGAGTTTTCTCAGTGCGCTGCTGCTCAGTTATTCGCTGCTCGTGGCCTCAGTCTTTGCCGTGTGCTACCTGACGCCCGGGTACTTTGAGCATGAATATGAAAAGCATGACGTACTCTCCAGCCTTCCGGAGATGACGATGAGCAAAGAAGATGGATTGATGGCCGTCACCGACCATATGATGGATTATCTCCTCCACGGGCAGGATCCGCAGGAGCTTCAGATCGAAGTCATGATGGACGGCGAGATGCGCGGTTTCTTTTCGGAAAGGGAGATCGCACATATGGATGACGTCAGGGTCCTTTTTATGGCGGCGATCCGTTTCTTCGGGTTTGCAATGATCCTGATCATTCTCTTCATGGGGAGTTCGAGGCTGCTGGCATGCGAGAACGAACCCAAGATCTTCCGGATCAGCACGGGGATCGGCTTTGTTGCCGGCGGCACGCTGGTCCTGGCGTGTTTTGCCGCGCTCGGCGCGCATATCATCACGCATTTCGACCAGGATTTTATAACCTTCCACCACATGTTTTTCGACAATGACCTCTGGATCCTGGATCCGTCCAAGGATATGCTGATAAATATCGTACCGGAGGGATTTTTCTTTGACACTGCCACGCGTATCGTGGTATACTATGTCGTGCTGATGCTGCTGATGATCGGCTTCGGCGTCTATCTGATCCTTCGCGGACGGAAGATGCCCGATCACGCATATTCGGCATTTTAATAGATGTTTCCGTAGCTCAGCAGGATAGAGCGTCCGCCTCCTAAGCTTCGAGGGGACCTAACGCCTCGGGGTCTTTAAAAAAACGAGTGCGGAGTTCGAATTGTGACGGAAGCCAATATCACCTAACGCCAAAATGGCGTCGGTCGATATTTGCAAAATAGATGCCTTCGCAGCTGGTCCATTAGACAGAAACGAGGCAACGCCGGGTGGCTCCGGAGGGCTCAAAAAGCCCGGAAATAAGCCAAAAATTGAATATGTCTGCGTAGCTCAGTTGGATAGAGCGACCGCCTCC
>JAFPHE010000110.1 GCA_017388745.1 Lachnospiraceae bacterium
ACGAAGCATGTTGGCGCCGAAGTTTAAGGGCATAACGTTTACCAGCAGCTCGCAGCCTTCCGCAGCAGCCTTAATCTCGTCGAGATTGGCGGCGTTGACCTTCTTCGGGGTACCCTTGGTCATCAGTCTGCAGACCGCCTTCGCGGCTTCGAAATTATAATCGGCGCAGATAACTTCTTCTATATTCGGCTCCTGATCCAGCTTACGGCAGATCGTCGAACCCTGTGCACCACATCCGCATACCATTACCTTTTTCATAGTTGTATTCTCCTCGTATATTAATTAAGTTTTTTTCAAATGTTATCTCGGGATAAAGCCGTGGAGCTCTTCCATCTGCTTATCCATATGCCCGATCTGTCTTTCCCTCAGTTTTTCGACCGATCCGCCCAGGCTCATCAGGCCTGTAAGCAGCGTATAGACGCCGATATCCATCATGTCGCCGAGTCCGAGCTTTGTGACCTTGCTGAGCGGGAATGCGACCGGGTCATCATTATATCTGCCCTTATAGTACCACTTGAAAATCATGTAGAAGACAAGGCCGAGGAACAGGACCAGGAAACCGGCTACAAAGTAATCCAGACCGTTGACATAGATCGCGAAGATCGAGATCGCGAATACGCAGGCCGAGCAGTAGATCAGCCCTGCATTTCCGCCTGCCATGACGGTCAGGCCTTTTGCCTTTCGGGCTGCCACCGGATAGATCTTCCGCAGCTTGAAGATGACCGCGATCATTGCGATGTACATATACAGCTGGATCGGGTTGGTCGCCATGACCAGCGTCGTAAAGTCAAACTGGCAGGTAAAGATCGTAAATACCGCCAGGATCAGGATGGAGATCGTCGGGATGCCGCGCTTATCCACCTTTCTCATGAATTTGGGGAACATGTCGTCGTCCGCCATGACGAAGAACGCTCTGGAACCGTGCGCAATGTAAGAACAGAAGATCGCGCAGTTCGCGAAGGTCGCGACGATAACGAAGAGCACGCCCGCCCAGTTTCCGACATACTGGATCAGCACATCTGCATAACCGACGGCGCCGGCGCCCTGTTCCGTGGACCATTCGTCCCAGCGGGATCGACCACACGAACGGGAAGATCAGCAGCATGGCAAGTGTCACGCCGGGGCCGCTCGACGCAATGGCTTCCTCAATGCCGAACGCGCCGGCAGCAATGAATGCCTAGACCAGAACAACGATGCCCAGCAGGGACATACTGTTCTTTTTTAATGCTTTCGTACTTTTCTGTTCCATACGAGTCCCCTCCTGATGATCTCATAAAAAACCTTCGCGCCGGTCTCTTCGTTCCGGCCGCAGTGAGCGCCTCAAGGCGCCCTTAACTGGTTCCAGATTAGCTTTTTTATGGAAAAATCACTATTACCCACCCGGGTGATTTGGTATTATTTCAGCGTTTTCGCCATTTTCGCCGGATGATGTTTGTAAAATATGCACAAGTGTTCTGCCCGGCTTTTCCAATCAAAAAGCAGCCCGTGTGAACTCACACGGACCGCAAAAAAGCATCTTATCAGGTTTTAACGGATATCGAGGTACTTCAGCACGCCCCTTCGCTCGAACTTCTTCGGCGTCCATACGGCACGCCTTGCGGCAAATGCCGCTTCGACTTCCTCCGGCGTGCATGGTTTCCCGCCGATGCCGACGACATTGACAGATCTTTTATAAACATTGATCTCGATAAGATCGCCGTCTTCGATGAGGCCGATGCTGCCGCCCTCCGCCGCCTCGGGAAGAAGGTAGCCCACGCAGGGACCTCTGGACGCGCCGGAGAAACGGCCGTCGGTGACGATCGCCGTGGAAAGCGCCAGCTGCGGCTTGTTGCAGATAGCATCCGTGGCTTTCAGCATCTCGGGCATGCCTTTTGCCTTCACGCCGACATAACGTACGATAACGACCTCGCCCGGCTGCACGACGTCCCGGTAGATCGCGTCGACCGCGCTTTCCTCATCATCAAAGCACCTTGCTCTGCCGGTAAACTCGTACATGGACTTGTCCACCGCGCAGTGCTTCATGACGGCTCCGCCCCGGGCGATGTTTCCCTTCAGGATCGAGACGCCGCTGTCCGGATCCGCGGGATCGTCCACGCTCTTTATGATGTCGCGCACACTCATCCGCATGTTTGCCATCATTTCGTCCGCGCGGCGGAAGTAACCGCTCTTTGCAAGAGTATCGAGGTTCTCCCGGATCGTATGTCCCGTCACGGTCATGAGGTCCAGGTTCAGATGGTCCTTCAGTTCCAGCATGATCCTCGGGATGCCGCCTGCGTACCAGAAATACTGGGTCGGCCAGGTGCCCGCGGTGAGGATCTTCGTCAGAAGCGGGATATCTTTCGTATACTGTTCAAAATCATCGTGTCCGATCTCAATGCCGGCTTCCCTTGCGATCGCGGGAAGGTGCAGCACCGCGTTCGTGGAACCGCCGATCGCCGCATGGACCTTTATGGCGTTGATAAACGCATCCCTGCAGAGGATATCCGACGGGCGCAGGTCTTCCGCGATCATTTCCACGACCCTCTGTCCCGCGTCTGCCGCCATCTGCAGCTGCCAGTTGCTTCCGGCAGGCGCGACCGCCGAACCCGGGAGAGCCAGACCCAGTGCCTCGGATAAACACTGCATGGTGCTTGCCGTACCCATGTACTGGCAGGCGCCGTAAGACGGGCAGGCGTTGCACTGCACGTAAAGCTGCTCTTCTTCCGTCATCTTTCCTTCGGAGACACGGAGGTTGGTCTCATAGCAGGAATCCGCCGAGATGAATCCGGGTCCTGCCGCCATGGAGCCTCCCGGGATGTGGGCCGCGGGGATATCGAGCCGTGCGATCGCCATCAGGTGCCCCGGCGTCGCCTTGTCGCAGGAGGACGAAGTCACGAGCCCGTCATAGCCCGAAGCCATGGCGTGGATCTCCGTCATGCCGGCGATCATGTCGCGGGAGATCAGCGAATAGTTCATCCCGCGGTGTCCCGTCGCGACGCCGTCGCAGATATCGGTCACCGTATAGACAGACGGCGTGCCCCCGGAAGCGTAGACGGAATTTTTGACGGATTCCGCCACCATGTTCAGGTGTTTGCTGCCGGGATGGCTGTCCCCGTAGGTCGTATCGATCAGGATCTGCGGCTTCGGAAGATCCGATAGTCTCGCACCCTTACCCATCCAGAGAGGATCGACCTCCGGACCCCTGCTTCTCACGTTCTGGCTGTTCAGCATCATATGCCCCCCTTTACAGGTTTTGCTTTGATTCTTCTGTTCATTGAAATGCCGGATTTCCTGCCTCAGGACCCGCTCTCGCCCGGCCCCGCTGTTTCCTCCTTGTCATCGACCCGGTTCACCATGTAGATGCTCAGGATGATCATGGCAGAGCCGATCAGGATCGTCGGCGTCGCGGGCTCATGCAGGATGAGGATCCCGGCGAAGATACCGATGACGTTCTGCAGGATCGCGAAGATCGAGACCGAGAGCACCGAAAGGTACTTGTAGCCGTAGTTGACGAGCACATGTGCCGCCGCGCTGCTGAACACCGCCAGCATGACGAAGGACATGACGAACTCCGGATGGCTCAGGGCGTCGGTGTAGACGCTCAGATCCCCACGGTTGCGGATGAGTGAGGTCAGCGTAAAGAGTACCGCGCAGACCAGAAATACCGCCCAGGTGCGCTGCAGGCTGTTGTAGCCCTCCGCAGCCTTGCGGTTGACCGTCCGGTAGAAGCCGGTAACGATGACCGCCAGGATGAGGATGACGGCGCCCAGCGGATGGACGTAGCCCATCTGCTGCCCCTGCGCGGTGATCAGCAGGATCCCCGCCACCGCGACCAGGCTGTAGAAGATCTGCCGCTTTGTCGGATACTCCTTCAGCAAAAGCGCCGCAAACGCGATCGACGAGATCGGCGTCGTCGCGGTGATCATGCTCGCGAAGCTGGCATTGGAATACTTGATCCCGTAGCTTTCGCCGAAGTAGATCAGAGGCTCCGTCAGCGCCATCAGCACCAATGCCGGAAAGACGCTGTTACGGATACTGAAGCGCTCCTTCTTGACGAGCATCATGACGCTTAAGATCAGGAACGCCGTCACGAACCGGCAGGTCAAAAGGATCTCCGGGTCCGCGACACCGATCGCGGTACGGGTGAGGACGTTGCTGATCCCCCAGAAGAAGTTGCCGAGTGTCACGGCGGCATAAACTTTGAAAAGCTTTTCTTTCATATATGTGTAAACATCTTCACAAAAACAAACAGATACGCCCAAATCATGCCACAAGCGTACCCGTCTGTCAATGTCTCCCGCCCCGGGAAACCTCTTATTCTTTCCTTTTGAATGAGCAGACCTGCTTATCCCTCAGATAAAAGTAAACTCCGTGCCGATCCCCGCTGCCTGTGCCTTTCGGTAGAGGCAGACCGCCATGCTGAGATCCTGGATCGCCATGCCGACCGTATCATAGACCGTGATCTCGGTGTCATTTTCACGCCCGGGCTTCTTCCCAAGGATGATCTCGCCGATCTCCGCATGGATATCCTCTTTCTTCAGATATCCTTCTTTGATCGCATGATAGGTCTCACCGCGGACGGATGCCTCCTCGACCGAATCGTTCACGACCTTCGCGCCTTCAAGCACATCAGCATAAAGCTCCTGCTTGGAGGGGTTGTCCGCTCCGATCGCCGTCACATGGGTGCCCCGCTTCAGCCATTCTTTTCTGATGACCGGACCCTTCTTCGCGAGCGTGACGGAAACAATGATATCCGTGTTTCGCGCGCCCTCCTCCGGAGAAGCGCAGCTGTGGAAGCGGATCCCGGGGAAGTCCGGCTGCATTTCCCGGATAAAAGCCTCGTTCTCTCCTTCCATCCATCCGAAGACCCAGACGTCTTTGAGATCCCGGATCCTTGCTGTCGCGCGGAACGCCGCCTTTCCGATCCTTCCCGCGCCGTACGCGAAATAGGCGGAGGCATCCTTCCGCGCAAGGTAGTTATTCGCGATCGCTGCGCCAGCCGCCGTACGGAGGTTGCGGATATAGTTTCCTTCCATGATGCAGGCGCAGTCGCTGGTCTCCGCGTCAAAAAGATAGACCAGGTTGAAGCCCGGCAGCATTCCCTTCGCGATATTCCCGCTGAAACCGCCCGAGGAGGACTTCATGGCGAAGAAGCCCGCCTTTTCATCCAGGCAGAACTTATAGTCAAACATCTCGTCCCTGCCCGGTTTAAAGAGGTCCACGATCGGCGCGTGCACCACGCTGCCGCTGCTGAAAGATGCGTAGCCCGCCTCCACGGCCTTATAGATCTCATCCAGATTGATCAGCTTTCCCACATCTTCGTTGCTCAGTAATAAAGTGCTCATTTCAGCCTTTCCTTTCATCAAATCTCTATGTATCGGATCCTTTTCCGCCCCGGCGCCTTCACTCAGCTTTAGCGGCTGAGGAGCTCGGCGAGGACGGCGTCATTGACATTTCCGCCCGAGATCATGCAGACGTTCTTCTTTCCTTTCACAGCCTTTCCCGAGAGAAGTCCCGCGAGCGCGCATGCCCCGGAGGGCTCCGTGACCATCTTCGCTCTCTGCATGAGAAGGAGCGTCGCCCGCCCGATCTCTTCGTCACTGACGGTGATCACCTCATCGACGTATCTTGAGACCCCTTCAAATGCCAGCGGTCCCGGCGCGTCTCCCGCGAGTCCGTCCGCGATCGAGCAGCGCCGTTCGATCTTCGTGATCCTTCCGGCCTCCAGGGAAGCGCTCATACAGTTCATGTTCTCAGGCTCCACGCCGATGATGCGGACTGACGGGGAAAGGCTCTTTACCGCGGTCGCGACGCCGGTCATCAGCCCGCCTCCGCCGATCTGAACGTAAACCGTATCCGCGTCCGGTATGGCTTCCATGATCTCGAGACCAGCGGTTCCCTGGCCTGCCATGATATAGGGGTCCTCCACGGGATCCACGTAGAAGATGCCGTTTTTCTCCGCAAAGGCCTTCGCGGCCGGATAGACGTCCGCGCCGGTCTTCCCGTACTGGGTGATGCGGCCGCCGTAGGAACGGCACGCCTCTACCTTGGACGGGGTCGCGGTCTCCGGCATATAGACATAGGCGTCGATCCCGAGGATCTTCGCCGCGTAGCAGACTGCCTGCGCGTGGTTTCCGGACGAATAGCAGCAGACGCCCTTTGACCGTTCCTCCTTTGTAAGGCTTAAGATTCTGTTGAATGCGCCGCGGGTCTTGAAGGAGCCGGTCTTCTGCAGGTTCTCGCATTTGAAAAAGACCGGTGCCCCGGCGATCTCTCCGATGCTCTCCGATCCGATCAGCGGCGTCCGGTGCACATATCCGCCGATCCTCTTTTTTGCCTCCCATATATCACTTACGCCAATCATGTTTCCCTCCATATTGTTTAGATGCTAAACGTTTTAGCCCGAAGAAAACGGACCGTCAGGCCCGTTCTTTTTAAGCCTCGCCGCCGTTATCTTCTCCCATGCCCGGGATCTCCGGCAGCCCAGCGCATTCAGGTGGCTTTGCGCCGCGGTTTAAGTAATCCGCCAGGATCTCGTGCTCCTGATTGAGCTTTCCGCAGACGGTCGTCAGATACTTTTTTAAGAATGCCCGTTCCTTTTCTCCCGCTTTACTGAGAAGGTCCTGCTCCAGCAGATCAAGCTCCCGGTGGTAGCGCTCATGCGCCTCATGCACCCGCAGCCCTTCCGAAGTGAGATGGAGCCTCAGGCGGGAAGCATTGCCCGGGTCCTGTTCCTTGATGATAAAGTTCCCTTTTTTCTCCAGCCGGCCGATGGTCTGCGAGACGGCTCCCTTGGTGATGCCGAGCTCCTTCGCTGCCTCACCGACGCTGATCCCGTCGTGACAGCCGAGAGTCCTGATCAGCTGCATCTCCGCGTTCATGAGCCGGATGTCGCCCGCCTTGACGGCGGTCCACTGCTGCATCTGCTCCACGACGCCGATCATGCTCGGGAACTGATCATGATTCTGTTTTGGGGATGCTGTTTCCTTCATTTGCCCTGAACTTCCTTCATTTACAGATGAGTTTAGCATCTAAACACTTTTCTGTCAAGCTCCTTTTCTGACACTTTTCAGATATCTTTACTCAGATTTTCTTTCCTGTCATGGAAATGTTTCCAGCCGCTTGCATTTCCGTGGTCGATAAAGTATGATTACGTCATTATGAAATACATACGCCAGATCATCATCATACTCTTTATTTCCTTCCTCGGGGAGATCCTGAACCATCTCATCCCGCTTCCGGTCCCCGCGAGCATCTACGGCATCATCATCATGTTTGCCGCACTGGTCTCCGGGATCCTGAAGACAGAATCCGTGAAGGAAACATCCCACTTTCTGATCGACATCATGCCGATCATGTTCGTGGCGCCCGCCGTCGGCCTCATCGAAGCCTGGGACCTGATCTCCGGTTCCCTCGTGCAGTACCTTGTGCTGATCATTGCTTCCACGATCCTCGTCATGGGGATCACGGGCAGGATCACCCAGCGGATGCTGAAGCAGACCGGTGAAAAAGGAGGTGCGGACCATGCATGATTTCCTGATCAGCTCCGTATACTTCGGCGCCTTTGCCACGCTCCTTTTCTATGAACTGGGCGTTTTCCTGAAAAAAAAGACCGGGCTCGCCATCCTGAACCCGATCCTTGTCGCAACGATCGCCATCATTGCCCTTCTGAAGACCGCACATCTGGAGTATGCGGACTACAA
>JAFPHE010000111.1 GCA_017388745.1 Lachnospiraceae bacterium
GTCGTATTTTCCGAAGACACGTAAGGGTTCTTCGATCGTCCACTCTACACTGTAGGCGGGGTTGAGGGAACTGTAGGGATCCTGGAAAATGATCTGCGGACGTTTTGTATGGTGAATGATCTCGCCCTGATCCGGTTTTACCATCCCGAGAATGACCTTCGCCAGCGTCGACTTTCCGGAACCGCTCTCTCCGACCACGCCGAGGATCTCTCCGTGATAGACTTTGAAATCCACGTCATGCAGGATCTGCTGGTATCTCCCGCCTCGCCCAAAGAACCCGCCTTCCTTATATCCGGCGCTGACATGATTGACCTCGAGAACAAGTTCATCTGCAGGTGATGCGTTCACGACCGTTTCCGGGACCGCCGTATTCGTCTGTGTCATGAAATTGCTCACTGGTACTTTCTCCTGCGCGGGATCGCATCGATCAGATGCCTTGTATATTCATGCTGCGGATGATAGAAAACATCCGCCGTGCTTCCTTCTTCTACCAGCAGTCCGCGCTGCATGACCGCAACATGGGTGCACAGCTTACGGACAACGTTAAGGTTGTGGGAAATAAACATCATGCTGACGCCGGACTCCGCGTTCAGCTTCTTCAGTAATTCAAGGATCTGCGCCTGGATCGTTACGTCAAGCGCTGTTGTAGGCTCGTCCAGAAGCAGCAGGCTCGGACGTATCACGATCGCGGCAGCGATCATGGCACGCTGCAGCATGCCGCCTGAAAGCTCATGCGGATACTTGCGGTAGACAGCTTCCGGATCATCAAGTTCGACTGCGTCCATGGCTTCGAGAGACGCTCTCCTCCGCTCTTCCGGGCTCATGTCCGTGTGGATGCGGAGGACCTCACCGACCTGTTCGCCCACACGGATCAGCGGATCCATGGCATTCATCGGCTGCTGGAATACGACGCCGATCTTCTTGCCCTGGACCGTCCTTAAAAAGTCGCGGTCCGCATGCAGCAGATCCTGACCGTCAAGCAACACCTCGCCGCGATAGTCGCATTGTCTGCGCGGCAGAAGTCCCGCCACGCTCATCGCAGTGACGGTCTTGCCGGAACCGGACTCACCGACCAGCCCGAGGATCTCACCGTCATGGATCGTGAGAGTAACGCCGGCAACCGCCTCGCGGTCCCTTGTATGAAATTTGACATGTAAATCTTTGATCTCGAGCATCAGTACTTCGCTTCCTTCCCGAGCCGCTGCAGGCCCTCGCCGATCAGACCGACGCCGAAGACCAGCAGAATGATCATAAGGCCTGTACTTAGCGCATACCAGGGGGCTCTCGCAAACATGCCCTGCGCCTCCGAAAGCATGTAGCCGAGCGAAGCATCCGGCGGTGTCACGCCGATCCCGAGAAAACTCATGCTGGCTTCGGCCAGGACGGCATTGTTAAAGCCGATCGTGATAGCGGGAAGCAGAACGCTCAGGGTATTGGGCAGCATGTGGATCAGCAGGATCCGGGCGCTTCCCGCACCCATCAGGCGTGCACTTTCGATATAGTTCCTGTCACGGATGGAAGCAAAAGCCGTCCTGGTCAGACGTGCAAAGCTCGGGATAAAGACGATACCGAGGGCAATGATAACATTCAGCTCGCTGCCAGGTCCCAGGATACTGATGACCACGAGGGCCAGAAGGATGCTGGGGAACGCTGTCAAAGCATCATTCATCCGCATCAGGATATCATCCACGATCCCGCCGAAATATCCCGTCACGGCACCCACCGCCGTACCTGCTACCGCACCGATAAGTACAGTACAGGAAGCAATGAAGACGGTCGTGCCGCTCCCCTTGAGGACACGGCTGAAAATGTCTCTGCCGAAATTGTCCGTGCCGAACAGATGCGCCATTGAAGGACCCTGGAACTTCGCCGCGCCGCTCATTGCAGTCGGATCATAAGGAGTATAGAAATAGCCGAGGATCGTAAGGCCTGCCAGGATACAGGTGATGATGAGGCCTGCGATCAGGTAACCGTTCATTTTCTTTTTCATGACTCGCCTCCCAGTCTGAGACGCGGGTCAATGCACTGGTTGACCAGGTCTGCCGCCATGCCTGCAAAAACCACCCAGAACGCCAGGATGACCACGACCGCCTGTACTGTCGGATAATCACGGTTCGCGATCGATGCGACCAGAAGACGCCCGAGTCCCGGAATACCGAAGACCTGTTCGACAACAATGCCGCCTGCAACGATCTCCGCCATTGTCTGGCCCAGCATTGTGATCGCAGGGACCAGTGAATTCTTGAGAACATGACCCACAAGTACCCCCTGGCGGTCATTGCCCCTTGAGATCGCTGTCTGAACGTAATCCTTCTCCATCTCACTGATGACCGTGCTGCGCATCATTCTGAGCATCATGGCAACCCGCGGGATCGCAATACATACCGCTGCAAAGAAAAGATAACGCAGTGCCCCTGCCGGATCGGCATGCAGATCAGGGAAATCTCCGGGTGTAAAAAAGCGCAGGATCACGCCGCAGCCCCACGAGATCAGAATACCCGTGAAGAACGGCGGTACTGCCATAAAAAACTGATTCAAAGTCGTATGGAGCCAGCCGAACCTGCCGACGGCACTTTGATAACTTAGGACGCCGAGCGGCAGTGAGATAACGGAAATGATGATGAAGCTGATCAGACACATCCAGAGCGTGACCGCCAGCTTGGGAGCGATCAGTTCCGCTACCGGCAGCTTATAACTGTAGGAAACACCGAGGTTGCCGGAGAAGAAACCGAGCAGCCATCTCGCATAGCGAACAAGGAACGGGGCATCTAAGCCCAGTTCCTTTCGCAGTGCCTCTACGCGGGCAGGCGTCGCCTGCGTCCCGAGCATGGCTTCCGCCGGATCGCCCGAGATCAGTTCGAATGCCGCGTAGGTCAGAAATGATACGATCAGCATGGTGGCGAGCAGCATCAGTACCCGCCGGAGCATGGATTTCACAGGATGTCAACCTCGTAATATGTTCTCAGTATTTAGTCGGCCCAGTACAGTCCGGATACATCAAGCACATACAGCGGATAGAACTGTACGCCCTCCAGGCCGTTGCGTACCGCGATCAGGTCAGCCATATCCTGAATGTAGACATTGGCTGCATTCTCGGTAAGATTGCGCTCCATCTCCTTGAAGACTTCGGTCTGTTCCGCGTCATCAAAGGTAGTCTGTGCTTTTGCATAGAGCGCATCATAGTCTGCATTGTTATAGTTGATAAAGTTGTTGCCGGCAGTGGATTCAAAGCGTTTAAGCATTGCACTCGCGGTCATTTCGCTCGCGTCGACACCGACCATGGTACTCTGATACTTTCTGCCCGAGTATACGTCGCTCAGCCAGCTTGCCCATTCAACAGGCTGGATCGTTGCATTGACACCGATGGCTTTCAGCTGTTCTGCCACGACCTGTGCAGTATCGACATGCGGCTGATAATTGGACGGAACGGTGATGGTCATACTGAAACCGTTCGGATATCCGGCTTCGGCAAGAAGTTCCTTCGCCTTTGCGGGATCATAGGTATAGTAATCAGTCAGACTCTCATCAAAGTATTTGCCGAACGCAGGATACATGGAGGAACCAAGCGGAAC
>JAFPHE010000112.1 GCA_017388745.1 Lachnospiraceae bacterium
GAAAAAAACATGGCCGTATGGTCTTTGCCACGCACGGCCATCATTTTCATAAAGACGCGCTTCCGCCGATGCAGCAGGGAGATATCCTGCTGCACGGCCACACGCATGTGCCGGCATGGGAAGAAGTACCGGCAGGAAAGGACAAAACGGTCTGGTATATGAATCCGGGTTCCGTATCCCTCCCGAAATCGGGCAGCAGTCATGGCTATATGATGCTTAAGACCGGGTACGGCACTAAGGACGCGGGCACACGTATCAGCTGGAAGGACCTCGGAGGAGAAACGTACCATCTGATGGAGCTTTGAGACAATAAGGAATGAAATTGAAAAGCCGTCACCGGGCAGGTGACGGCTTTTTGCTGTTTCAGGTTCAGTCTTCCCGGTCTTCTTCCAGCATGTTTTTCTGTGCGGTTGCCAGCATCAGTTTAATACGGTTGAGCTGGTTGACCTCGGAAGCGCCGGGATCGTAGTCGACAGCGATGATATTGGACTTCGGATAAGCGTTCCGCAGCTCCTTGATGACACCCTTGCCGACGATGTGGTTCGGAAGACAGCCGAAAGGCTGGACGCAGATGATGTTGGGTACATTTTCGTGGATCAGTTCCAGCATCTCTCCGGTAAGGAACCATCCTTCACCCGTCTGGTTGCCGAGAGAGAGGTATCCTTTTGCCATCTTCGCAGTCTCGGCGATCGGTGAAGGCGGTCCGAAATGCTTCGAACGGATCAGCTCTTTGCGTGCCGTGGCACGGAACTGCTCCATGGCCTTGATCGCGAAATTGGATACGTTGACGACCGACTTTTTGCTTCCGAGATACTTCCACTTGAAGATGTTGTTGTAGAAGCAGTACATCAGGAAATCCATAAGGTCGGGCATGACACATTCCGCACCTTCCGCTTCCAGAAGCTCGACGATGTTGTTATTGGCAAGCGGAGAGAACTTGACGAGGATCTCGCCGACGACGCCGACGCGCGGTTTGCGGACATCGAGTCTTTCCAGACTGTCGAAATCACGGATCATCGTACGGATGATCTTTTTAAATTCGTTGATCTCGGCACCGCTCTTCTGCAGATGACGGATCGCGACCTTTTTCCATTTGCTGTAGAGGCCGTTTGCGCTTCCGGGCACCTTTTCATAGGGACGGGTCGCGTACAGCACGCGCATGAGCACGTCGCCGTAGACGAGCGACTGCATGCACTTGACAAAGAGAAGCGGAGTCATCTTGAAGCCGGGATTGGTCTCCATTCCGTTGGCATTGACGGAAATGACGGGGACCTGCGGCATGCCTGCCTTTTCAAGCGCCCGGCGGATAAAGCCGATATAGTTGGAAGCACGGCAGCCTCCGCCGGTCTGGCTCATAAAGACAGCGGTCTTATTCAGATCATATTCGCCTGAAAGCAGCGCATCCATGATCTGCCCGATGACGATCAGGGAAGGATAGCAGGCGTCGTTGTTGACGTATTTGAGGCCTGCGTCGATGGCGTTGCGGTTGTCGTTTTTCAATACAACGACGTTATAGCCGAACCTGCGCAGGGCAGGCTCCAGGAAATCAAAATGGATCGGCGACATCTGCGGGCAGAGGATCGTATAATCCTGTTTCATTTCCTTTGTGAAAAGAACACGCCGGTATGATGAAGGCCGCTGCCGCCGTATGCCCTTTTTCATCATGCGCTCGTTGATCGCCGCGATCAGTGAACGGATACGAATGCGGGCAGCGCCGAGGTTGTTGACCTCGTCGATCTTCAGGACCGTGTAGATCTTGTCGGAACCGGTCAGGATGTCGTTGACCTGGTCGGTCGTAACGGCGTCAAGGCCACAGCCGAACGAATTGAGCTGGACGAGGTCCAGATCTTCCCGGGTCTTTACAAATGTAGCAGCGCGGTAGAGACGGGTGTGGTACATCCACTGATCAGTAACGATCGTCGGACGTTCCGCGTCGCTTAAATGGCTGACGGAGTCTTCGGTCAGGACAGCGAAGCCGTAGCTTGTGATCATATCGGCAATGCCGTGATTGATCTCGGGATCGACATGATAGGGGCGACCCGCAAGCACGATGCCGCGGTGGCCTGTATCCTTCATCCAGCGGAGCACTTCTTCGCCCTTTTTCTCGGTATCGGTCTTGGCTTTCAGAAGCTCATCCCATGCGAGAGACGCAGCGTTGACGACTTCTGCCTTTGTCAGAGCCGGAATGCCGGCCTCGGCGGAGTGGATCGCGAGGAGGTTGGCAGTTCCGTCGATGACAGACGCTTTCAGCTTGCTCCTGTTTTCCTCAAACATCGGCCGGAAGGCCTTGACGAGGGAATCGGTCAGAACATCCTTGTCCGTGAACGGCAGGAACGGGCACATGAAGTCCACGCCCCGCTCGAGCAGGTCGACGTTGTTCTTGATATTTTCCGGATAGGAAGTGACGATCGGGCAGTTGTAATGATTGCCGGCGTCGGGGCTTTCGTTGCGCTCATAAGGAACGCAGGGGTAGAAGATGAACCTGACCCCCTGCCGGATCAGCCATTCGATATGTCCGTGCGTGATCTTGGCCGGATAGCACTCGGACTCGGACGGGATCGTCTCCATACCGAGTTCGTAGAGTTTTCGTGAACTTTCCGGACTCAATACCACACGGAATCCGAGCTCTCTGAAGAAGACCGCCCAGAAGGGGTAGTTCTCGTACATGTTGAGTACGCGCGGAATGCCGACGATGCCGCGGACTGCTTTTTCCTCCGGGAGCGGCTCATAGCTGAACATGCGGTCCAGCTTGTATGCGAACAGGTTGGGGATATCCTTGTTTTTCGCTTCGCCGCCTAAAGCTTTTTCACAGCGGTTGCCGGAAATATAACGGCGACCGTCCGCAAACCTGTTGATGGTCAGCACACAGTTGTTCGTGCAGCGTCCGCAGCGTCCCATGGAGGTCGTGAAGCTGAAGTTGAGGATCTCGTCAACGGTGAGCATCGTTGTCTTCGGCTCATCGCCGGAAGCCTTGCGGTAGTTGTAACGCTCCCTTGCGATCAGAGCTGCGCCGAACGCGCCCATGATGCCGGCGATGTCCGGACGGATCGCTTCGCATTCGGCGGTCTTTTCAAATGCGCGCAAGACGGCATTGTTGTAGAAAGTACCGCCCTGGGTCACGATATGGCGGCCGAGATCTCTGGCATCGCTGATCTTGATGACCTTGTAAAGCGCGTTTTTGATTACGGAATAAGCCAGACCGGCGGAGATATCGGCGACGGTCGCGCCTTCCTTCTGCGCCTGCTTGACATTGGAATTCATAAATACGGTGCAGCGGGTGCCGAGGTCCGTCGGGCTCTTTGCAAAAAGAGCCTCTTTCGCGAAGTCGATGACGGAATAACCGAGAGACTTCGCAAAGGATTCGATGAAAGAACCGCAGCCGGAAGAACATGCCTCGTTCAGCTGTACGGAGTCGACGGCGTGATCCTTGATCCTGATGCACTTCATATCCTGGCCGCCGATATCGATGATACAGTCAACCTCCGGGTCAAAGAATGCAGCTGCCTTGTAGTGGGCGATCGTTTCGACCTCGCCTTCATCGAGCTTGAATGCGGCCTTGATCAGCTGTTCTCCGTAGCCGGTGGAGCAGGCATAGACGATCTGCGCGCCTTCCGGAAGCTGTTCTTTGATCTCGCGGAAGCTGCGGATCGCGGTATCGAGCGGGGAACCGTTGTTATTGGAATAAAACTTATAAAGCAGGGAGCCGTCCTCGCCGACCAGCGCAAGCTTGGTCGTGGTCGATCCCGCGTCAATGCCGAGATAAATGTTTCCGCGGTAATCCGAAAGCGGAGCGGTACGCACATCGCTTCTGGCGTGACGGTCCAGGAAATCCCGGTAATCTGCCTCATCTTTAAAGAGCGGATCGAGACGCTTGATCTCGGTCTGCATATCGATATGATTGCGAAGCGCGTCGATCGCTTCAGTGATCTTTATGACAGGGACGTTTTCCGTGGCCTTATATGTGCTGTGTTTTCCGGGCGCAGGGATCGCGATGGCTGCGCCGGTAGCGGCATACAGATGACTGTCTTCCGGGGCGATAACATGATCATCGTCAAGCTGCAGTGTGCGGATAAACGCATTTCGAAGCTCCGGAAGGAAGTGGAGCGGTCCGCCGAGGAAAGCGACATGGCCGCGGATCGGTTTGCCGCAGGCAAGACCGGAGATGGTCTGGTTTACGACCGCCTGAAAGATAGAGGCGGAGAGGTCTTCCCTCGTGGCGCCCTCGTTGATCAGCGGCTGGATATCGGATTTGGCAAACACGCCGCAGCGTGCGGCGATGGGGTAGATCGCCTTATAATTGGCAGCATACGCGTTGAGTCCTGCCGCGTCGGTCTGCAGCAGGGCAGCCATCTGGTCGATAAAAGAGCCGGTGCCGCCGGCGCAGATACCGTTCATACGCTGGTCGATGCCGTTGGTAAAGTAGATGATCTTGGCGTCTTCGCCGCCGAGCTCGATCGCAACGTCGCATTCCGGGCTTCTCACACTCAGTACGCTCGATACGGCAACGACCTCCTGCACGAACGGAAGCCCCAGAGCTTTACTCAGGGCAAGACCGCCGGAACCGGTGATCGCCGCACGGATATCGATCGGGCCGAGCTTTGCGGCAGCATCTTCAAGGAGATCCGCAAGGGTCTCCTGAATATTCGCAAAGTGCCTTCTGTAATCTGAAAAGAGGACCTGGTCGTTCTGATCGATCACCGCCACCTTGACGGTAGTGGAGCCGATATCCACGCCGAGTCTGTAATCATTGTTCATATTAACTGTTCCTGAGTCCTTTTTTTGCTCCGCAGCAGCTGGAGTGATGCGGAACGCTTATATAAATACAGGAATACATACCGAAAAGAAGCTTCCGTGCGGTGCCCATACAGCGCACCGCGGCAAGCCGCTCTTTTGCAGGTATCCATTCATCAGCGCGGACAGCCCCTGAGCGGCCCGCACTTTAGAAGCCATTATATCACATCCGGCCCGGTCTTGCATCTGCATAAAGATTAAAATTCCGTTAAGGGAATTGGGACTTTTCATACGCAATTATTCTGTGGTATGATGCTAAAGATACAAAATTTATGCCGATACCCGTCTGTCGGGACCCGAAAGGACTGAAATGAGCAATTTTTTCTATAGAATGAAATTCAAATACCAGCGTTACGCGATCAAAAACCTGGCGGTTTATGTATCCGTATGCTTCGCAATCGGATACATGCTGCTCAGCTCCGGTATGGGCGGATCCGTTTACGCGCGTTTCCTTGCGTTCTTCCCGAGGCAGGTGCTGCACGGCCAGGTCTGGAGGATCCTTACCGCGATCCTGTATCCGCCGATCACCGGCGGGCTTTTCAATGCCGCCCTGGGCATCCTGATCTATTACAGTTTTGCCAGCACCGTCGAGAGGACGATGGGAGAATTCGAATATAATGTCTACTTTTTCGGAAGCCTCCTGATCGGCGAACTGGGAAATATCATTTATTACCTGCTCACAGGCAATAATGCGCCGTTTCTTCCGGTGTTTACACATTTCTCGGTCTTTATGGCGTTTTCGATCCTGTACGCCGAGTCCACGATCCTGCTGTTTTTCATTCTGCCGATCAAGGCGAAGTACCTTGCGATCGTCGAGGCGGCGCTCTATACTTTCTACTTTATCTTCGGAGACGGTATGACGAGCGCTTATGGGATCATGTATACAAGGATCTCGATCATCGCGGCATTCATTCCGGTCGTTCTTTTCTATATGTTTGTCAATAAAGACAATCTGCACGGGGGGAACATATTCAGCGATCTGAAGTACAGGGCGCAGCAGAAAAAACGTCAAAAGGAATGGCGCGACCAGTGGAAATGAAGAAAGCATGATTTTTGAAAATGTCAATGGCATCAGTTGACATAAAAACGCTGAAAATTCAATAACTTTTTTAGGCATTATTCCCCACTTGCCAGAAACATGAGTTTTATTTATAATCTAAAACGCACACCTTTCAACATCTGGTGCGCAGGGGTGGGAACACGATGGAAAAGTTATTAAATGAATTTGACATATATATTGACAAAGAACTGGGCAAGTCACTCAATACGAGGCTTTCATATATGCGGGATCTCCGTCAGGCAGCCGGATGGCTGAAGGAACAGGGGACGGGTCATATATCCCAGATAGGACGAAGCGAGCTGGAAGAGTATATCAACCATCTTAAGGAAGAGAACAGGTCGGCGTCCACGGTCTCAAGAAATATCGCTTCTCTGAAGCTGTTTTTTACATTTGCATATCAGAAGGGATATATTTTCAACAATCCCGCCGAAGGACTGAAGGCTCCGAAGGTGATCCGCAAGGCACCGAAGGTCGTGGATGACGATGATATCTCCAAGCTTCTCAGCGCTCCCGACGTATCGACGCTCCGCGGGATCCGTGACAAAGCCATGCTGGATCTGCTGATGTCGACCGGCATGCGGGTCTCCGAACTGATCGGACTGCACAGATCGGATATCAACTTCAGGAAGAAGACCGTCCGTATCACGGGATCCGGCGACAGGGAACGGAGTGTTCCCGTCGATCGCGATACGATCCGCAGCCTTACGGACTATGATCTGATCGCCCGGTCACAGATGATCAGCAGCAAGAATAATGATGATATCTTTTTCGTCAGCTGCCAGGGTGAACAGATGACGCGGCAGGGATTCTGGAAGAATCTGCGCAAGTACGGCAAGGAAGCCGGACTGGAGCAGGAAGTCACGCCGCATATGCTGCGGCACAGCTTCGCGGTCTATGCCCTTAAAAAGGGCGCAGACATCCATGTGCTTCAGAGCATCATGGGCCATAGCGATATCGCTTCTACAAATGAGTACAACGCGCTCCTTTAAGGGAGCGCGTTGTTTAATGTCAAGGGGATATTCAATAAAAAACCGGGGCTTAGAGGCGGAACACCTGTCTTTGCTCAGACGATATACATCATCAGTACTGCTTGATGCGGTCGTCCTCGCTTTCCCCGGTCTTTTTGAGATCGCGGATCTCGACGAAATA
>JAFPHE010000017.1 GCA_017388745.1 Lachnospiraceae bacterium
CTCCGTTTGGAATAGAGAGGTACGAGAGATGAAAGGGTTCCTGAAACGTATGGCAGCTGTTCTTCTTGCGATAGCTGTTATTTTTACATTTACCCCCTTTATGGATGCGCAGACTGCCTATGCGGCGGACAAGACCCCGATCGCTACCGTTGCGCTGACCTGCCCCGTCCCATCGGCCGGTGCATCCATTCCTGCCACCGCGAGCACGTCGACAAGCCAGTACTCCTGTACGACAGAATGGTTCTACAACGACGGCAGCAGCAATGAATGGCAGGCTGCCAGCGGCACCTACCAGAGAGGCCTGGACTATCTGGTCCGGTTCACGGTGTCACCGAAGTCCGGCTATACCGTCTACGACAGTCCCAACCTGGTGGTCTCCGTCAACGGAGATACCAACGTAGAGAAAAGCTTCATGGCACTCGGTAATACGGAGTACATGTTCGTCGGCTACCTGTACCACATCGACGGCACCATCTACAGTGTCACCTTCGATGCCAACGGCGGCAGCGGGAGCATGACCGGCTTCCGGGCGGAAGAGAACAACTACTGTGAACTTCCCGGGTGCAGTTTCACGGCGCCCGCCGAGATGCGCTTCGACGGATGGCTCGTGAACGGCCAGACGAAACAGCCGGGGGATAAGATCAAGATCACCGGGAATACCGTGGTCAAGGCCAAGTGGAACGCCATTCCCAAGTATACGGTGACCTTCGAGACCTACGGCATTGGCGTCAAACCGGCGGATCAGCTGGTCTTAGAAAACGGCTATGCATCGGAACCGCCCATGGAAGATGACGGCGACTGGCACTTCGCCGGATGGTACAAGGATCCGGAACTGACAGAGCTCTGGGAATTCTCGTATCACAAAGTGACACGCGACACGACCATCTACGCTGCCTGGGGACGCCCGCTGACGAGGATCTTCCTGTACACGGATGTGCCGGCGGTCGGCGATTCCTTCACCAATGGGAAAAGCGGAACGGGCGACGGCTTCACCTATACGATGGACTGGAGTTATGACGACCGGGGAGAACAACTGGCGGCGAGCCCCTTTGAGAGCGGCTGGGATTACTACGCCGTCTTCACGGTGACGCCGAGACCGGGATTCTCTATCGACATCTTTAATGTTATGGCGTTGGTCAACGACGACAACCACGTCACGATGAGAGCGGACTCTTACGATGACAGTCTCCAGGTCAGTTATCGCTATCACTTCCTGACGGAGAATGATATCACGATTCCTGAGGAGGATCTCATCTACAACGGCAGTGCTTTCGAACCAAAGCCGGTCGTCATGGCAGGCAATACGCCCCTGTCCGAACACTTCAACTATGATCTATCCTATGAGAACAATGTTAATGCAGGCACTGCGACAGTCACCATCACCGGGAAAGGCGGATATCTTGGTGCCGTGACGAAAGAGTTTGAAATCCAGCCAAAGAGTTTGAAAGGGGCTGCTGTCAGCGGGTCAGTGAGTAAGACCTACACCGAAAAAGAGCTGACACAGAATCCGAAGGTCGTTCTGGACGGTGCGACACTGATCAAGAACACTGATTATACCTTAAGCTACAAGAACAATACGAACGCCGGCACCGCAACAATGGTGATCCAGGGCAAAGGGAATTACACTGGCTCCCTCACAAAGAACTTCAAGATCAATCCGGCAGCGATTACCTCTGCAACGCTGAAGACGGCTTCCTATACCTGGAACGGTCAGCCGAAGAAGCCCGGCGCAACGGTAAAGGCAAAGGTGAACGGTACGACCAAGACCCTGACAGCTGGAACGGACTACACCATTTCGTACAAGTACAACACGAACGTAGGCAAAGCCACTGCTACCATCAAGGGCAAGGGTAATTACACCGGAACAATCTCGAAGACCTTCAAGATCAACCCGAAGGGCACTACGATCAGCAGCGTGTCTGCGGCGAGCAAGGGCTTCACGGTGAAGTGGGCGAAGCAGGCGACACAGACGACCGGCTATCAGATCTACTACACCACCAGCACAACAGCGCCGAAAGCGACCAACACGCCGAAGGCGACCATCAGCAGCACGAGCACGGTTAGCAAGAAAGTCACCGGACTGAAGGGCGGAAAGAAGTACTATGTGTATGTCCGGACATACAAGACGGTCAATGGCGTGAAGTACTACTCGAAGTGGTCAGCAAAGAAGTACGTGACGACGAAAAAGTAAATGTCATAGGAGATAATAATAAAAGAAAAAGGGTCTGCGGAAGCAGATCCTTTTTCTTTCCCGACATATTGATCACGTCTGCGTATGGACGCACGTGGAGAGATATGATACTGTTATCAAAACAGAAGTGATGGGCAGGTCACCACTTCCACGAGTCACATCGTGCGGAGCAGAAGTACTGCCAGTGGTAGCTTCTGTTTTTTATTGCGATCATTGCGTGCACAGAAAATAGCAGATGCTCCCTTCAAAGAGGGTGAGGTTACAACGCCTCTACATCTGCTGAAATAAGCATAACATATGACTGAAAGGTTGAATACACTCTTGAATACAGTCGGGGACGACGTCTTCTCCTTTCTTGAAATTTCAAGGGTTTGAGCAAGTGCAAATGGGTTCGAGCCCCGTATGCTCCACCAGTAAAAAAGAGAGAGGCTTTGGCCTCTCTCTTTTGTTATCGGAACAGGGTTCGTTCAGGGGATGGAGAAGAATCCGTTTCCATCCTGTCCCCAGCCCGGTATGGTGCCGGAGCCGTCATTGCCCTGAGGCTGTTCCTGCTGGCTTTGCGATTCCTGCTGCTTGCGGGCGGCATCCTGTTTCTGCTCCGCCACTTTCACTTTGATTGTCAGTGTTTCGCCCTGCCGGTAGACCGTGAGTGTGAGGACGTCGCCGGCCTTGTGTTTGGAAATGCAGTTTTTCAGCTCGCTGCTGCCGGAGATTTTCTCGTCATTGACTTTCGTGATGATGTCATTCTTCTTAAGACCGGCTTCCTTGGCCGGGCTGTCTTCCAGGACACCCTGCACGACTGCACCGCCCGGAAGGCCGAAGCCCTCATATTCCTCGCCAAGATCACTGATCGTCACGCCGATATAGGGTTTTGCGTAGTACCCTTTCTCGATGATGCCGGTAAGGATGTCCTTGACGCTGTCGATCGGGATCGCAAAGGCGATGTTGTCGACGGAAGCTTCGCCGGACGAACCGCTGCCGGAGTACTTGGCGTTGGTGATGCCAATCACTTTCCCGTACATATTGAAGAGGGCACCGCCCGA
>JAFPHE010000113.1 GCA_017388745.1 Lachnospiraceae bacterium
AACGTTTTCCGGTGCCGTTACCCGGACACGGCCGCCGAGGGAAAAGATCCAGCCGATGAAATGGTCTGTGACGGCGACATTGATGTAAGCACGGAAGCGGTCTTTGCCGAGCGGGAGCAGCCGGACGTCCGTACCAAAGCGGTCAATGACTACACCGACAAGCTCTGCGTCGCCTTCCAGGGTGACACGCTGCTCCTTACCCGCAAACATACTGAACATGCGCTGCGAGTAGGAAGCCATATCCAGAGCGGAAAAATCCTCCTCTCCAAGGCGCTTTTCTTCGGTGGAGGAGAGCTTCAGCATCTTGTCGACTCTGTAGTGCTTGATACCGGCGCTTGCCGCATCATATCCGATCAGATAGTAATACTCGTCCGCCCATACCAGCGCCCACGGGCTGATCTGATAGAAAGCGCCGTCATGGCGCAGCACCATCTCTTTTCTGGTGTTCCAGTTAAAGTACTGGAACCGGATCTGGACATTCCGGTTGATCGCGCTGTGGATGATATCCACGTTATAGTAGATGCTTTCATTAACTGCTTTGGTGCTGCCGGAGAAATAGACCTGACGGTGCAGTTCGCGTGCGTCATACTTGTTGGTCAGACTCTCCAGCTTGCGGATGAGGGCCAGTGATTTCTTCTCGGTCATAAACTGGGCGGCCTGTACGGAATCCACGAGGAGCTTGAGCTCTGCCAGCTCAAAAGGACGTTCGCCGACATGGTAGTAATGGTTGCGGCCGCGCTGCTCGGAGATCACGTCGATCCCGAAATGGCGCAGTTCCTCAAAGTCGTCGTACAGGGTCTTGCGGTCGGCATTGATATCATGATCCTTGAGACGCGCGGCGATCTCGGCAAGCGTCAGCCCGTTCGAATCATTCGTTTCTTCCATAAGGATCTTTGAAAGATAGAGCAGTTTGAGTTTCTGATTATTACCCTTTGCCATGCCGGCTCCTCCAAGTTATACTGATATCAGTATTCTACTATATAATAATACCATCGTAAAAGCTGAAATGTTGATTAATTCGGCTTAATATGATACAAGAAATAAATATGGAAGAGAAAACACTGACCATACTGGAATACGATAAGATCATCGAACGGCTCTGCGGTTTTGCGTCCTCCGACGCCGGCAGGGCGTTTTGCGCAGGCGTAAAGCCCTCATCCAACTACCGGCATATAAAGACATGGCAGAAGAATACGAGCGACGCATGTGACAGGATCCGCCTGAGCGGCAGCGCGCCGTCCTTCCGCGGCGTCCGGGAGATCGGCGATATCATGAAACGGCTTGAAGTCGCGGCGACGCTGTCAGTACAGGAACTTATGACGGTAAGCTCGGTGCTTACCGCGGCAGACAGAGTATACCGTTACGGCAGCGGCAGGGATGAGGAACACGGGGAGGATTCCCTTTCCGAGATGTTCGGCATGATCGAGCCGCTGACAAATATGAACCGCGAGATCCAGCGCTGCATCCTTTCGGAAGACGAGATCGCAGACGATGCTTCGGCGGGGCTCCTCAGCGTCAGGCGCAGGCTGAAGCAGGCGGCTTCGGACATCCATGACGCCATGGCTTCCAAACTGAACGCCTACCGTGATTACCTGACGGACGCGGTCATTACGCAGAGGGACGGAAGGTACTGCCTGCCGGTCAAGGCAGAGTACAAATCAAAAGTACCGGGCATGGTCCATGATATGTCCTCCACCGGGATGACGCTGTTTATCGAGCCGATGGCGGTCGTCAATCTCAACAACAGGATCCGCGAACTGATGAGCGAGGAGCAGAAAGAGATAGATAAAGTCCTGCAGGAGCTCAGCGCCGGCCTGGCGCCTTATACGGACGTGATCGCGGATGATATCAGCCTTTTGAAGAAACTGGACATGATCTTTGCAAAAGCTCTGTATTCCGCGGAGATCGGGGGTACGGAGCCGCAGTTCAGCAAGGATCTTTCGATAGACCTAAGATCGGCGAGGCATCCGCTGATCGAAAAGGACAAAGTCGTCCCGATCGATGTCAGGCTCGGCAGGGATTATGACCTGCTGATCGTCACCGGACCGA
>JAFPHE010000114.1 GCA_017388745.1 Lachnospiraceae bacterium
AGGCCCGTCGGCACTCGCAAGTGTGACGGCAGGCTTAATGGTATTCCCGGTATAGACATAGGATGTTTTCTCTAGCTTTACCGTATTGACCTTCAGTGCACCAATAGCTATACCCCCGTCATGTTGTTTTCCGCACTTACTGCATTCCATGGATTGATATCCATCGGCAGTAAAACTCGCCTTATGGTTGACAATCTGCCAGTCATGCCCACCGCCTGCCGGACACACCTCCTGGATCACCACTTCTTTCGCCCAATTATCCGACGCGTCTTTGATGGCTTGAGAATCGCCTCCGTAGGTGGCTACATAGCCGTTCTCAGGCTGTATGATCCCTACGCCGCTTCCAAGTTCGATCGTTGATTTATAAGCAGCAATGGCATCTCCTTTTGCAGAGTTCGCGGACACCTTCGTGCCGACACCGTTGATACTGATCATCGCCTGACTTGCGTACAGAGCAGCACTTTTCGTTGAACGAGCTGTGACATCTGCCCCGCCACTGATCGAGACGGGGACCCACGAATTGATTCCGTTCTTCACACCTACCGCAGTGAGCTTTCCGCCGTCAACCACGAAATTGTTTTTATCCCTGTCCCCGGTCCAGTTGATGCCATACCCTTCAGTGTCCGCAGTCCCTGTCGTTTCCAGTGTGCCGCCGCTCATGTGGAAATTAGAGTCTGATGTAGCACCGTTGGCTTCAATACCGTAAGCCGATTCATTTTCTATCGTCGTGACAGCATCTACACTGAGGTCTCCTCCGGTCATGTTGAAATCGTTAACCGCAATGCCAACAGCACTTCCGGTGGTATCGGTCACGCATCTTACGTTCGCTGTTCCGCCATTCATAGTAAACGACTGAGCATTGATGCCATAGGAAGAATATCTACCGTTTCCGGTGCAGTTTAAGAACAGGCCGCCCCCGTTCATGGTAAATCCGCCCAGTGTCAGACCCACGGCAGCGGCCCAGTTTTCTTCGCCGGTTGCGGTATCCAGATCAAGACTGCCGCTGTTCAAAACGACATTTCCCTGATAGCCCTTGATGCTTCCGACACTGAGGATGTCTTCTTCGTTGCCTTCAATCGTAAGAGTGTAGCCCTCTACATTGATCGATCGGATGCTGTTTGAAGCATCGATATAGATGGTCGTATCATCGGTAAGCGTATACTCGCCTCCAAACGTCAGTGTAGAAGCATTCACACTTCCCGAGATACCATCTGCGGCATACGCTTCCTGCGCACCTAAAGCCCCGCCGGTCAACGCCCCGAGCGAGGGCGTAAGACTGACGATCATAGCCAAAGTAAGGAAGACCGTTAAGATCTGCTTCCCTAATCTCTCCCTTTTTCCCCTCTGTGACATTTTGGTACCTCCTCGCGTCTTTTTCTTTGTTCAAGCCATATATTGCGATAGCAAATTGTCAATAATACCCTTTAACTACTTCTTCGTCTTCACTGTCTTGACCGTCGACCACGGCGAGTATAATGTTACTGTCTTTCCGTCCACTTTCACTTCCTTGTATGTCCGGATCCGTACATAGTAGGTCTTGTTCTTCGTCAGCTTGGTAAACTGCTTCGATGCTTTGGTGTATCCAGCGACTTTGGCAGTTTTCTTGCCGGTGGTGAAGCTCTTGTTCGTTGCCATCTGCACCTGATATCCGGTGATGCGGGCGGTCGACATCTTTGTGCTCTGCGTGTTCCACTTCACTGTCACAGATGTCTTGCCAACGGTGTACTTCGAAGTGGCTTTCAACGTTGTCCCCTTCGGGTTGATATCGAAGGTCTTGATCGACGTGCCGGTGTAGTTGCCCTTGCCTTTGATGTAAACCTTGTACCGTCCGACTTTCTTTGGCGAGGAAACGGTCGTTCCGCTGCTGTTCTTGATCGTCACGGTGTAGTCCGTACCGGCGACCAGCTTTTTCGTTGTGCCGTCCACCTTATCCTTAACCGTCAC
>JAFPHE010000018.1 GCA_017388745.1 Lachnospiraceae bacterium
CAGAGATACCGGCGGCATCGCTGCCGCCGGTACGGTTCAGTTGTCTGTCTCCGAGAATCAGGAAACGGTGATCGCCTGAGAGGCGGTCTTGGTGATGCCGTTCTCGGTGTAGGTCACGACGATGGCGGTATCGGTGGCGGCAAGCGCGCCGTTCGGAGCGTAGGTGTAGGAACCCGCGTTCAGGGTCACGGCAGCTTCGCCGTCGTCATAGGTGGCCTTCACGACCATGCCGGTCGGATCGAAGGTGCCGCCCACGCTGTAGGAGACTGTGGTCGGGGCCGTGGTGATTGCGATGCTGACAAGCTTCTTGTCGGCGTTGACGTCGTCGGCGTTCGCGCCGAAGACGACCATATCCCACAGGTTGCCGCCAGCGCCGCAGGCACCGGCAAGGCCTTCCGCCTCGAAGTTGTGGACGCTCTGGTCCCCGCCGAAATCGAGGGTGAACTCGCCGTTGAAGTCAGCCTTGGGGATGTGGAACTGGACATGGTACACGTTCGCGCACTTGTCCTCACCGATGCAGTCGACATACAGCTCGCACTTCTTGGAGTACTTGTCGCTCTCGTTGGAGAGAACATCGGCAGAGATCTTCCGCTTGTAATAAACGGCGATCTGGCTGCCCTCGGCAACGTCGGTGTTGAAGGTGAGCTTCTTGGTGCTCGGGTTATAGGCGAACTTGCCGGCAGCGGCCTCGGCGGCCTGCTCCAGCTCGGTGCGGACGGTGCCGACGCCTTCCAGAATATAGAGCTCAGTGATCTCCGCGCCGGCGGTACCGATGGCTTTATATTTGGTGCTGGCTTCGTGGGATGCGTTGACCGTCAGGAAGTCGACCCATGCCACATCGGTGGTGGTGGTCGCAAAGTCAGTGCCGACCTGCGCGCCCAGAAGACCGCAGGACAGAATGCCGTTTGCGCCGGAGATGGTAACGGTCTTGTTCCGCTTCAGCGAGGACAGCTTGCGTCCCTGCTTACCGGTGATGTCGACCTTCTCCTGGCCCTGGGCGATGGATGCGTTCTGCAGCTCATCCAGGGAGAACATATAGTTGCCCGTGGTGAGATCAAAAGCGGTGATGGTCTCAAGGCTCGTGATGATGATATCAACCATAATAGTTTCCTCCTTGTTATTTGTGCCTGACCCAGTTCAGATCATCCTGGCTCAGGTGCTTCGGATCTATGGTTCCTGCATAGATACCGTGCATTTTGTTGTCGTAATCAACTTTATGTAAGATCTGTCTGACACTTTCATTGAACTGATAGATAGACAGCCCGCGCGTCTCCTCATATCCGTACTTGAACTGCTCCGTGTTCACCATGGCAATAATCAGCGGTTCGATCTGAGACTCCTTCTTTTTCCGTCTGTTCCGCTCCGCCTTCTTTCTTGCTCTGTCAAGCAGGAACTTCTTTGCCTCCCCGTTGGCAGGCTTTCTGTTGTTCTTCTCAAGATGGTGAAGCTGACGCAGAAAAGAAGCGATCTTCGTATAGGCAACGCGGTCGATCACAATATCGTTTTCCTCGTCATACAGTACGGGAGCACCCGTTTCAATATGATAGGAACGTTCAAATAGCGATATATCCAGATCTCCGAAGATGAGATCTGTTTTCATATCCTTCATCGTGTCAAACAGCATAAGAAACAGCTCGTAATCCGTAACCTCGGAAACGTCGAGGCCAAGTTCGTCAAGCTGCAGCATATAATCCATCGGCATGGCAGTCAGGATCGAGACCTGTGTATAATACTCGTCCTCGCGGTCAATCACGTCGCCGACCTTCGGTATGACGACAGAGATATCGTCCGTGACCGGGACGCTGCTGCGGTAAAGCAGGCTCGGACCCGTCACACGCCGACCCTCCTGTTGGACGGCCACGGCCTGTCATTCGGCTTTGTCAGGTTCCAGTCCTTCGCGTCAAATGTCATGACCTTCCCCTGGTAGTCCATCATCGGCGCAAAACGCTTGACGGAATACAGGGACAGCCTTCCCATGCCGTAATAATGACTGCCGTTGATGGTCTTCGCGATCTCCGACGCCAGTCTGTCCGTCCGTACGCCTCCCTCCGGGAGCCACAGCAGGCTCTTGTGCGTGAAGATCCAGATATACAGAACGGGGGAGTAGGTCATCTTGTCGACAGATGCCTCCCGTCTGTCAGACATGCGGCTGATGTCCACATCAAAACAGATGAAGGTTTGACCGTGTTCGACCGTCTCCGGTATAAACTCATAGGGGAAGACCTGGGTGCGGAACAGTTCCTTGACATGCTCTACCGGCGTCTGCTCGTACTTGTCGTTTAAGAGCCGCACGATCTCCTCGTTGCCGAGCAGATCGTCCACCAGCTGGTTCTTGTAATTGATGAATTCTTCCAGAACCATTTACATCCACTGCCCCCTTCCCGTCTTCTCATCCTGCGGAATCCGCGGGTCGGCAGGATAGACTGTCGTGTCCGGACGCAGGACGACATTGCCATCCTTGTCCGGTTTGTGCAGAAAGTGCTTCCAGTAATCAGCGATGCCGAGTTCTTCGTTGTCGTCGTCCGTCGTGTTGACTTCCTGCAGAACGAACTTGTACACGCCTTTGCCGCCGTACACGCCCGCAAACTTCAGAGGCTTCGTCAGCGCGTAGGCCAGCTTGTGCTCACTCAGTTCGTCGTCGATCAGAAATCGGTTCAGACGTCCGAGTTTTGCCGTATGGATATTGCGCGCAATGGTGATGGCGATACGCGAGTCGCCTCTCGTCGTGACAAAAGACCGATCTTCGTATTCGCCCGTAAGATCTATTGTATTTGGGTTACGATGCAAACTGCCATTGATAGCCGCCTGCTGTGCGGCGTATGCCGTGACAGCACTGTGAGATATGACTGTGAGAAATTCCGAGTTCTTCTTCCGCGTCTCTCGCACCACGGAATACTTTCAGAATAACACCGTCTTTTGACAGCATTCTGATCTGCTTGCTGTTTCCGTCACC
>JAFPHE010000115.1 GCA_017388745.1 Lachnospiraceae bacterium
ACTCTGAGTCCGTGTCTCACGAGGAAACGCCGGTCAGTGCCGTCGCCCTGGATGATCTCAGCCTCCGGAAAGATCTCCGAAAGCTCCGTGCAGCGCTTTAAGTCCCTCTCGACCAGACGCACGGTCCTTCCGTGCTTCAGCAGCTTATCGATCAGATAGTAGGCGATCGTTCCTCCGCCGGTGATCATGATGTTTTCGGCAGGGGTATTCTGGATGCCCTGTGACTTCAGGAACTTGCGCATCTCATTGCGGGTCGCGACGATCGTCACATCATCCCCTTCCTCGATCACGAAGCTTCCGGAAGGGATATTGACTTCGCCCTTGCGTACGACCGTGCAGACGAGAGCGACGATGCCGGGCATGTCATTGCGGATCTCCATCAGGCTCTTTCCGATCAGTTTGTAGCCGGGTTTGATATGGAGCGTGGAGATAACGACATCGCTGCCCTCAAAGGCATCGATACGGCTCAGTGCCGGGAACTGCAGCAGGCTGTAGATCTCATTGGCAGCAAGATGCTCCGGGTTGATGATCTTGGAAAGGCCGAGCCTGTCCTTGATAAACCTCGTTTCCTTGGAATATAAGGGGTTCCTGACGCGCGCGATCGTCTCGCACTTGGTCTCCTGTTTCGCCATCAGGCAGGTCAGGAGGTTCAGCTCGTCGGAAGCACTGACCGCGATGAAAATATCTGCGGTCTTAAGGCCTGCCTCATTGAGGATGTCGATATCGGCGCCGTTTCCGAGCAGCGCCATTACATCCAGATCCTCTGAGATCTGGTCGATCGACTTCTGATTGTTGTCTATCACAGAGACGTTATGTCCGTCATTTACCAGCGTGCGTGCGAGCTCGGAACCGACCTTGCCGCAGCCGACGATCACAGCATTCATATGATGCTCCTTGTAACTAAGTATTGAAGTATGGCCGTCAGTCTTTAACTACAGAAGGAACTGCGCCAGGATCAGTGAAAACACGATCGCGGGCAGAAGGTTGGATAATCGGATCAGCTTGGGCCAGACCAGGTTGACGCCGATCAGCATGATCAGGACCGAACCCACCATGGACAGCCCGTCCAGAGCCTGCTGATTGAGGATCGGTGAGATCAGTCTCGCCAGCAGTGTCATGCTGCCCTCCAGGATCCCTACCGGGATCGCGGAAAAGATACAGCCGCGTCCAAGGAAGGACGTCATGATCATAATGAAGATCAGATCCAGCAGGGCTTTGACCGTCAGTACGGAATAATCGCCGAAAAGGCCGTCATTGATCGATCCGATGACCGCCATGGCGCCGATCGCCACGGTCAGCGATGCTGTGACGAAAGCATCCGTAAACCGGGCGTCACTGCCGTTCCCGCTTTTCAGTTTAAGCCATTCGCCGAAATCCGTAAACCTTTTTTCTATATCCAGAAGTTCGCCGACGACAGCTCCGAGCACAAGACTGAGGATCAGAAGCAGGCTTCCGCGTGAAACAAGCTGCCCGTTTTCGATCACGAGCATCTTCTCCATCGTTCCCGCAAGGCCGAGGACCGCCGTGCAGAATCCCATCGTCTTCATCAGGGTTTGCTGCATCTTCTCATTGATCAGTCCGCCGAAGAGCATCCCCAGCAGACCGCCGGCAAGGATGCCCGCAACATTGATGATTGTACCTAAACCGATCATAAAACCCGCCCTTCCTGATGATACAGAATTATACCATAATAGTTCATGTTTTCAAGAAAAGCAAGTTTCTTTGAAAAAACGGGGCCGCAGCCCCGTCAGGTTTTCTCAGCAGTACTCTCCGTACTCACATCCGACATGTTCCGCGATCATGTCATCGATCAGGCGTCCCGTACGCTTGTCCGTAAGCGTCACGGTACCCCTGCCGTTGCCGCCGTTCCAGAGCCGGTTATGCCGCTTGCTTCCGTCCGGCGCCTCGTAATTGATCAGGAGCATGTCCTTTTTCCGGCAGGTGAGTTTTGTCTCCATGACCGTGTCCCGGTTTTCCTGCCTTACATACCACCGGATCAGCTTATCCGTCTCGTCCGAGGCGAAGCGTGTCTTCGTCCCCGTCCAGAACTTGGAGAAATTGAACTCGTACTCGGTTCCTTCATAATAGAATGCACTCAGCAGCTGTCTCTTCAGAGGCACAAAGAATACTTTAGGACAGCCGCCGCCGATGTCGAAAACACTGTTTTCAAGCCTTTTTCCGCTGACGCGGCTCGTCAGATCATTGGAGCTCAGCCATACCCAGGGCGAGGTGAAATTCCTTCCCCAGTTCTTATCGGCGTACCCGAAGCAGCTTTCCGGACGCACCTGCCAGGTCTGCCCGTTCACTGTCACCGTACCGCTGAAAGCAGTCTTCATGCCTTCCGCGTGCCAGTACATCTCAAAGGCCTTGGCCGCCCGGAGCGGTGCCGAAGCGCCGTAGCCGACATTGTAGGCGATCAGCTTATCGATCTCCAGGTCCCAGCTCATGGATCCTCTGTCACACAACCACTCAGGATGAGCCGCCGCTTCTTCCGGGGAGATGGAGACCGAGCCTTTCAGCTGCCGCTCGCTTACCAGGCAGTCAGCCGCACTGATCCGAAACGGCGCACTGCCGCAGATCCCGA
>JAFPHE010000019.1 GCA_017388745.1 Lachnospiraceae bacterium
TTACTGAAGAATTTGTGACTATATAATTATTTAAGGAATCGTAAGAAAGCCTGCGTTGCTTTATTGTTTACAGGGGAGTATGATGACTGTACTAATCAAAACAGTACAGTATAGACGAGCAGCGCCGGATGCCGGTCATGGACCGGCACATTCCTGAGCGGCGAAAGGGCCACAGAGATGCCTGATGCGAAGAGTCCCGTGATCATTGTCCGGGACCTCAAAAAGATCTATAAGATCGGCGTTAACCGCGTCCATGCGCTGGACGGGGTCTCTTTTGATGTGCGAAAGGGAGAGTTTCTGGCGATCGTCGGCACGTCAGGATCCGGCAAATCGACCTGCCTCAACATGCTGGCGGGGCTGGAACATCCTACGTCGGGAACGATCAGCATCCTGGGAAAGCGGATCGATAAGATGAACGAGCATGAACTGGTCGCTTTCCGGAGAGATCATGTCGGTTTTATTTTCCAGAGCTACAACCTGATCGCATCGATGAACGCGGAGGAAAATGTGGCGATGCCGCTGGTCTTCCGCGGAACGCCGAAAGACGAGCGCATGGAGACAGCGCATAAATACATGAAGCTGATCGGGATCCTGGACCAGGCAAAACACATGCCCGGCCAGATGTCCGGCGGACAGCAGCAGCGTGTCGGTATCGCGAGGGCGCTGGTCATCGACCCGGACATCATTTTTGCAGACGAACCGACCGGCAACCTGGATTCGGGGACGACGGCGGAGGTCCTCAGTCTGATGAGGAAGATCGTTTCAGAGCAGCATAAGACACTGATCATGGTCACACACGACAGCAGCATTGCGGCAGCGGCGGACCGGCAGGTCCGCATCGTGGACGGACGGATCACGGAGATCATAGAATCGGGGAGACATTCGGATGAAGATAAACAGGAGTAAAAGCATGAGGAAGAGGATCGGAAGCTTGATCGCGGCAGCGGCGCTTCTCATGTCCGGTTTTCTGCCGGAAGCAGTGACGCCGGGCCTGATGGAAGCCCTGGCTGCCTATGTCAACACCAATCAGAATACCTTTATCCATGACGTGGAAGATATCCAGATGGGATATGTCGGCCAGGAGATGCAGTTCAGAGTCCGTGTCGGATACAACGGGATCAACGGGCTTTACGGGCCCGGCACGGAGAAGATCACCGACGTCATCGTACGCATGTCCAACGATCCGAACTACATCAACCGCGTTACGGGGACGACCAAGGGCGAGGATATTTCCGACGCCAAGAACCCGTACGATCCCGACGACGTGGATGAGGTCGAACTTTACAACGCCTGGAAGGAAGGCCGGCGCAACGGCATTGCGCGTGCTTTCGGCGGAAGCATGACCTATCCGATCGACTCCGGCACCTACCCGTTCGAGATCAGTTCCGGACAGATGGCACAGGAGCATCGCTTTGATGAGCTTTATAAGGATCAGTACGAGGAGGTCACATTCCGCGTGCAGGTACGTGCGGACGTGGAGGAGGGATACTACGGCATCCCGATCTCCATCTATTACAATGTTCCGCCCAACACTTATCCCGACTATCAGGGCATGATGAAGGTCGAGTATGTCAATGTTTATGTAAGCAAGTCGGGCGAGGTCCAGATGCCCGGAACACTGACCGGGGACATGGCGTTTGCGATCGGCGAAGGCCAGATGACTCCGGCGGGCACGGCGCCCAATGTCATGGAATTTGGCGTGAATTTCCGCAACCAGAGCGGAAGGACGCTTTATGATGTGATCGTACACATCAATCCGTCCGTTCCGGACGGCATGGCTGCGCAGCTGACGCACAGGGCAAAGCCGGAAGCTGTTACGGGATTTCCGTTTAATATCAATGAATCCAATTATGACAGGGTCTTTCAGTCCGTGCAGCCGGAAGAGACCGTGACTGCGCCGTATTCCATGGCTATTATGCCGAACACCGCCAGCGCGTTCTATCCCCTGAGCTTTACCGTCAGCTATAAGCTGACGCCGGAAGCTTCCGCGTCTTATAAGGAGGACTACATCAGTTTTGTCCGGATTGACAACCCCTCGATGGATGACAACTCCAGCAGTCTGGGCGAGTTCAATGTCAATGACCGTACCAAGGCACGTCTGATCGTGGCAGGTTTCCATACGGAGCCCGAGCAGGTATTTGCCGGACAGCGTTTTGACCTCGTCCTCAACATGAAGAATGCCTCGGACAGCATCGGTGCAAGCAACATCCTGTTTTCCCTGGAGTCGGATAAAGCCGACAACGTGACGGTGTTCTCCACGGAATCGGGAGCCAATTCATTTGTCGTCAATTCCCTGCGTGCAGGGGAAACTGCGGAGCTGAGAGTCACGATGGACGCTGCACCGGGAGTGGATCCCCGGTCCTATGCCGTGACGATCAATGAAAAGTATGATTCTCCCGACTTCAAGAATGCGGAAGAA
>JAFPHE010000020.1 GCA_017388745.1 Lachnospiraceae bacterium
CACAGAAGAGGGAATAAGATGGAATTTACAGAAGGCATTGATCAGCAGGCAGCAGGATGCTGCAGTACAACCAGACAGGCGGAAGCCTGTTCATGCTGCCGGCATAAGGAACGCTCTCCCGAGGAGTACAGGGATCTGACCTCCCGCCTGAACCGCATAGAGGGACAGATCCGAGGCATCAAGGGTATGCTGGATAAGGATGCATACTGCATCGACATCCTGACGCAGGTGGCAGCCGCGACTTCTGCACTCAACAGCTTTTCAAAGATACTGCTGGCAAACCACATCCGGACCTGTGTCGAGGATGATGTGAAGAACGGCAGTGAGGAAAAGATCGACGAGCTTATCAAATTCCTGCCCAAGCTTATGAAATGATCTCAGCTATACAGATAAGGAGTATATACCATGGAACAATATGCTGTCAGCGGCATGACATGCGCGGCATGCCAGGCCAGAGTGGAAAAGGCAGTATCGAAAGTGCCCGGAGTAACGGAGTGCGCAGTCAGTCTGCTTACGAACTCCATGGGTGTAGAAGGAAACTATGATCCGGCAGATATCATCGCCGCCGTTGAGAATGCCGGCTATGGCGCAAAACCGATGATGGCGGAGAGTACTTCCGCTTCCGGTGCAGCGGCAAGGCTTGCCGCAGAAGAGGAAGCACTGAAGGATAAGGAGACGCCTCTTCTTAAGAAACGCCTGATCGCATCTCTCGGTTTTTTATGCGTGCTCATGTATTTTTCAATGGGCCATATGATGTGGGGCTGGCCGCTTCCTGCCTGGTTCGACGGTAACCATGTCGCCATGGGACTGGTGCAGCTGCTGCTCGCGGCGATCGTTATGGTGATCAACCAGCGCTTTTTTATCAGCGGTTTCAAGAGCCTTTTCCACGGGTCTCCGAACATGGACTCGCTGGTAGCGCTGGGATCGATGGCTTCGTTCGTGTACAGTACATTTGCCCTGTTCCTGATGTCGGACGCGGTCGTCAAAGGCGACAGTATGGCTGCGATGGGATACATGCATGAGTTTTACTTTGAGTCAGCTGCGATGATCCTGACGCTGATCACGGTCGGCAAGATGCTGGAGGCCAGGTCCAAGGGACGTACGACGGATGCGCTTAAAGGCCTGATGAAACTGGCGCCGAAGACGGCAGTCGTGTTAAGGAACGGCGTGGAAAAAGAGATCCCGATCGACCAGCTCCTGAAGGGAGAGACCTTTGTCGTTCGTCCGGGTGAAAACATTCCGGTCGACGGTGTGGTCCTTGAAGGCAGCAGCGCGGTCAACGAATCCGCGCTTACCGGTGAGAGCATCCCTGTCGACAAGGCGGCAGGAGACACAGTCAGCGCGGCAACGATCAACCAGTCGGGGTTCCTGAAGTGCCAGGCGACCCGTGTCGGGGAGGATACGACACTTTCACAGATCATCCGTATGGTCAGTGACGCGGCAGCGACCAAGGCTCCGATCGCAAAGATCGCAGATAAGGTATCCGGTATATTCGTTCCGGTAGTAATTGGAATTGCTTTGGTTACGATCGTTGTATGGATGATGATCGGAAAAGATTTCGGTTATGCACTGGCAAGAGGCATATCTGTTCTCGTTATCAGCTGTCCCTGCGCTTTGGGACTTGCGACTCCGGTCGCGATCATGGTCGGCAACGGACTCGGCGCCAAGAACGGTGTTATGTTTAAAACGGCTGCATCTCTGGAAGAGACCGGCAGAGCGCAGATCGTGGTCATGGATAAGACCGGTACTATCACAAGCGGCGAGCCGAAAGTGACGGATATCATCCCTGCGGAGGGTATCACGGAAGATGAGCTCCTGGCAGGCGCCTATGCGCTTGAGGCAAAATCGGAGCATCCGCTGGCTCGGGCAGTCACTTCATACGGTGAAGGAAAAGGCTGCAGGATCGATGAAGTCACCGGCTTTGAAGCGCTCCCCGGAAACGGTCTGAGGGCGGAACTCAACGGCGTGGAGCTTCTCGGCGGGTCCCATAAATATATCAGCGGCAGGATCCCGGTGTCTGCGGAGCTTACCGCGAAAGCGGAAGCACTTGCCGAAGGCGGCAAGACGCCGCTGCTTTTTGCAAAAGGAAGCAGGCTTCTGGGCATTATTGCCGTCGCTGATGTGATCAAGCCGGAAAGCCCGGATGCGGTGCAGCAGCTTAAGAACATGGGTGTCCATGTAGTCATGCTGACCGGAGACAACGAACGCACGGCCAATGCGATCGGCCGGGAGGTCGGTGTCAGCGAGGTCGTGGCAGGCGTGCTTCCGGACGGTAAGGAAGATGTCATCAGCAGGCTGAAGGAGTTCGGCAAGGTCATCATGGTCGGTGACGGCATCAACGATGCCCCGGCACTTACGCGTGCGGATATCGGAATGGCGATCGGCGCAGGCACAGATGTGGCGATCGATGCCGCGGATGTCGTCCTTATGAAGAGCCGATTAAGCGACGTTCCTGCAGCGATCCGTCTGAGCCGCGCGACTCTGACAAACATCCATGAGAACCTGTTCTGGGCATTTTTCTACAACGTGCTCGGCATCCCGCTTGCGGCAGGCTGTTACGTCAGACTGTTCGGCTGGAGCCTGAACCCGATGTTCGGTGCCGCGGCGATGAGCCTGTCGAGTTTCTTTGTGGTCTCGAACGCGCTCAGACTGAATCTTTTCAGGATGCATGACCCTTCGAAGGATAAACCGCTCAGGAACAAAGTAAGTGTCGGTCCGTCCGGCTGTCTCTTAAAAGGCGCCGCTGAGGACGATGAAGATAAAAACAATGCAAATGCAGACAATACAAAGGAGAATGAAGCTATGGCAACAAAGACACTGAAGGTAGAAGGTATGATGTGCGGTCACTGCGAGAAAACCGTAAAGAAGGCACTTGAAGCACTGGAAGGCGTTACTGAGGCACAGGTCAGCCACGAGGCAGGCACCGCTGTCGTGACGCTGGCCGGTGAGGTTTCTGACGACGTGCTGAAAAAGGCAGTCGAGGACAAAGACTATAAGGTCCTGGATATTGCCTGATACTGCGGCGGATCCGCTTTTTAGCGGCGGAATTGAACGCGGGGATCTTGCGGGACCCTTTGCAGTATGGCAGGCCGGAGAAACAGCCCGGCCGGAAAGGAAACTGATATGAAGTTTCGCATGGTTCATGAAAACTACAATGTAGCGGATCTGGAAGTCGCCATGGCTTTCTATGAGAAAGCACTGGGCCTGAAAGAAGCCCGCCGGAAGACCGCGTCGGACGGATCCTTCATCATTGTCTATATGAGCAATGAAGAAAGCAGTTTTGAACTGGAACTGACCTGGCTGAAGGACCATCCTCAGAAGTATGACATCGGAGAGGAAGAGTTCCACCTTGCTTTCAAGACCGATGATATGGAGGCGGCGCATAAGCTCCATGAAGAGATGGGCTGTATCTGTTTTGAAAACCCGTCCATGGGCATCTACTTTATCCAGGATCCCGACGGATACTGGCTGGAGATCATTCCTGCAGATCACTGATGACAGACAGACCATATAAAGAGCACAAAAATGATATGGATGCGGGTGTTCTGCTTGACGCGGGACGCCTGCTTTCATGGTATGACGAAAACCGCCGGATCCTGCCCTGGAGGGAGGACCCGGCGCCTTATCATGTCTGGCTTTCGGAGATCATGCTGCAGCAGACCAGAGTGGAAGCGGTGAAACGCTACTATGCGCGCTTTCTTGATACTCTGCCGGACATTGCGGCACTGGCAGCAGCACCGGAAGACGTTTACCTGAAGCTCTGGGAAGGGCTTGGATATTATTCACGTGTGCGGAATCTTCATAAAGGAGCTGTCGTGATCGCGGAGAAGTACGGAGGGAAAATGCCGGAGACTGCGGCGGAACTCATCGGGATCCCCGGAATCGGGCCATACACAGCTGCGGCGATCGCCTCGATCGCTTTCGGGGAGCGTATCCCTGCGGTCGACGGAAACCTGCTCAGAGTTTTTTCGCGGCTGACAGCTTATGCGGAGGATATTAAGTCAGATGCGGCGAAAAAGGCTGCATCGGCATACTATCAGAAGGCGATGGATGTGGCGGCAGACGATCGCCCGGGCGCCCTGAACCAGGCTCTGATGGATCTAGGCGCCACGGTATGCCTTCCGAATGCGGCACCTTTATGTGATGCCTGCCCGCTGAAGGCGGCCTGTCTGGCGCACCGCACAGGCCGGGAGACGGCATTCCCTGTCATACAAAAGCATAAACCCCGGAAGATCGAAGAACTTACGGTCTTTCTGATCCATGACGCGGAGCGGATCGCGCTCAGGAAACGTCCTTCAAAAGGGCTGCTTGCGGGACTGTATGAGTTCCCCAATACAAAAGGGCATCTGTCTGAACAGGAGGCACTTGACTACATCCGTTCGATCGGTTTCAGCCCGCTTCGTATCCGGCGCCTTACGGATGCCAGGCATATCTTTACGCATAAGGAATGGCATATGACCGGCTATGAGATCCTGGCGGATGAACTGGCGGATCTTCAGGCTGATAAACAGGGATCTCAAGGGATCTTTCTCGCGGAGATCCGGGAGATCAGGGACACTTACTCCGTGCCCTCGGCATTTGCAGCTTACTCTGCACTCATCTGATCTTTCCCGGGCACAAGGAAGGCCTCTGCAATGAAAAAACCGGCTGCGGACAGCCGGTTTCTTTATTCGTTAGTCTGGAATCAATAGAGCGGATACTTTACACAGAGTTCATCAACGGTAGACAGGATCTCGCCGCGGCTCATCTCGAAATCGAAGATGGACTTTAAGAGCAGATCGCCTACAATGCGCATTTCCTCTTCCTTGAAGCCTCTGGTGGTAACGGCAGGTGTGCCGATACGGATGCCGGAAGTTTCCATAGGCGGACGGGTATCGCCGGGGATGGAGTTTTTGTTGACGGTGATATGGACACGGTCGAGACGGTCCTCGAGTTCCTGTCCGCTCATGTTGAGCCTGCGCAGGTCGAGCAGCATCAGGTGGTTGTCGGTACCGTTGCTGACAAGGTCAATGCCGCCCTCCATCAGTGTGTCTGCGAGGACCTTGGCATTCTTTACGATCTGAGCCTGATACTCCTTGAACTCGGGACGCAGTGCTTCGCCGAGCGCAACAGCCTTGGCAGCGATGATGTGCATCAGCGGCCCGCCCTGGGTGCCGGGGAACATTGCGCGGTCGATCTTCTTCGCGATCTCCTCATTGTTGCAGAGGATGATGCCGCCGCGCGGTCCGCGCATGGTTTTGTGGGTCGTCGTGGTGACGACGTCCGCATAAGGGACCGGATTGGGATGCTCGCCTGCTGCGACGAGACCAGCGATGTGGGCCATGTCGACCATCAGGTAAGCGCCGACCTCTTTGGCGATCTCGGAAAATTTCTTGAAGTCAATGATCCTCGGATAAGCGGAAGCGCCTGCAATGATCATCTTCGGCTTGCACTCCTCCGCCTTTCTTCGAACATCTTCGTAATCGATCAGACCGGTCTCCGGGTCGACTCCGTAGGAGACGGTGTTATAGAACTTGCCCGAGAAGCTGGCTTTGCTGCCGTGGGTCAGATGGCCGCCGTTGGAAAGGTCCATGCCGAGAACGGTATCGCCGGGCTTGCAGAGTGCAAGATAGACGGCAAAGTTGGCCTGGGATCCGCTGTGTGCCTGGACGTTTGCGAACTTTGAACCGAAGATCTCCTTGGCACGTTCGATGCAGATGCGCTCCGCGATGTCAACATATTCGCAGCCGCCATAGTGGCGCTTGCCCGGGTAACCTTCCGCGTATTTGTTGGTCAGCACGCTGCCCATCGTAGCCATGACTTCGGGACTGACGAGGTTCTCCGAAGCAATCAGCTCGAGGTTGTTTTGCTGGCGGCGAAGTTCCAGAGAAAGCACGCGGGCGATCTTGGGATCTTTCTGTGCAACGGTATTGATGTTCTGGTTGATCATGTGGTCTCCTTTACAAATCAGATCGATAAACAAAGTTATCAATAATTCTTCATAGTAGTAACGTTATTCTATCATAACAAAGCGTCAGGAACAAGAAAGAACCCCCGGTTTAAAGTATTTCCGTTGGTACAGAAGCGAAGAGAAAGGGGTGTCTGCGGGGCGGAGCCGTGTTATAATAAGAGATAGGTCACGTGTGCTGCGGTATTTTGCAGCAGCGGTTACCATATATCAGGGTGTAAAACAGCCCGGAGAGAGGGTTGAGAAATGAAGACAATATATCTTGCAGGCGGATGCTTCTGGGGTGTCCAGAAGTTTTTTGACCAGTTTGAAGGCGTAGTGGAGACAGAGACCGGATATGCGAACGGCGGTATCCTGAATGTGGATTATAAGCAGGTATGCCGCGGCAGCGGACATGCGGAGACGGTAAAGATCGTTTTTGACGAAACAAAGATCTCACTTACGGAGCTGCTCGAATACTATTTTATGATCATTGATCCGACGTCTTACAACCGGCAGGGCGCAGATGAAGGCGTGCAATATCGGACAGGGATATATTATGACGACGAAAGCCTCCTTCCGGAGGCTCAGGCAGTCTATGACCGCAAGGAGGCTGAAGAGATGGCCCGGTCATTCGAGCCTCTGGCGGTGGAGCTTCTTCCCCTGGACGGTTTTTGTCCGGCTGAGGAACACCATCAGAAGTATCTCGACAAGAACCCGGGCGGTTATTGCCATATCCCCCGCCGGATGATGCAGCTTGACAGGTTACAGAATGAAAGAAACTGAAGGCACCGCAGATCAGCGGAGCCGGGCTTATGAACGGAGGCAGGTATGCTTTTTGAAAAAAAAGAAACGATCTATAAGAAAAAAGACAGGGAGACCTGGCAGCAGATCAAAGATGTGCTGAAAGCGGGCGGTATCCGCGGCATCAGCGCAAGCCACTATGCCCAGGATGTCGTGCGGGCCGGCGGATGCGGCGCCAAGCTTGATCCGAGAGATTTCGGCGCCAAGGGCAAGGCGGATCACGATATTTATTACATCAAAGTAAGGGAAGAGGATAAAGAAAAAGCCCTGGAACTGATCCGTGAAAACGGACTTGTGACAGAAGTAAAATCGTCGGAAGAACTGATGCAGGATGCATCAGTTCGGGCAAGACTGCAGCGGCAGGAGATAGAATAATAAACAGGAGACCGGTCAGCCGGTCTCCTGTAATACTTTCTGGAGAAGGTCGATAACGCTGTCGGCAAACTGCCTGAAGCTTAAGACCCTTACATATTCCTTGCCGAAAATACGGTAAACATTTTCAAGATGAGATGTAGAACCATGGAAGACCGCCGCTGTACGGATCCGGTCCCGACGGAGCGCTTTCACTGCCGAAGCGGCATCATCCACTGCGGCGGCTCCGTCATAGTTTTTGCCAAAGGCGGATCCGGCAACCGAATCGTTGGGGTTCGCGTCCGTCAGGATCAGCAGCAGCCGCAGGTCTTCAGGATGCTGCCGGTCTTCTTTGATAAGATAGCGCATACATTTTAAGGCCAGACCATCCCGGTTCCAGCCGCCGGCGTAGTAGCGGAGGATGCCCTCGCAGGAACTGTCGGCTGCCTTTTTTAATTGTTCCAGTACCGTAAAACCGCGCAGGCTGCGAAATGTTGTCACACTGACAGGAACGTGATTCATCTGCAGGCTATTTGCGATGACATATGCCTCTGCTGCGATCCTTTCCTGAGAGTTCATACGCGACTGTGACGCGTCCAGCAGCAGATCGACCCGAAGACGGATGTCTTTTTCCTCGCCATCCCTGGCAAAGACCATAGGGTCGCGGAGAACATCGATCCGGTATGCCCGTTCCGGAAGGAGCTGACCTGTCCTGCCCCGCTCGGGCATGCCTTTCATAAATGATGCCAGGAAGACGTCCAGTTCGGAAGTGAGTTTACGGATACTGCTTTGGACTGTCTGGCGGTTATTCTGCAGATACCGGAGATTATGTTCCGCCTGTTTCATCATGCGCCGCCGGGTATCTGACACTTCATTCTGATATGACCGGCTCCCGGACACTTCTGATGATGTATCCGGATCCTGCATCTGCCGCGGCGCCGTGATCCAGAGACGGCAGCCGGCATCATTGTCCGTGCAGAGAAGAGACTCTGCCTGACGGAGTTCTTCTTCAGAAAGGGCAGGAAGTCCGAAAACATCGTGAATATAGCGGGCGTCTTCTTCTGCTCTCCGTTCAGTCGGAGCCGTCGGCTTTCTGCCTTCCCAGCTGAGCGCAACAGCATTTGCGGGATCGCCCTGCCCGCTGCCGGTACGGATCAGCAGGATATCATTCTGCTTATATGAGTGAGAAGTGAGTTTACGATACCATGCACGGAAACCTGTGACCGGGCGGCTGACTCTCGGATCGGAAACGGGATCATAGTTATAAAACTCCTGAAGGAAAGAGCGCATGGCTGCAAGAACCCCGTCTTTGCCGAGGCTTCCGGAAAACCGCAATGCGTCAGCCATTCTCGTTTCTTTCGGGCTGAGCAGCGGGAGATGTCTTCCTGTCACCGAAGCCCAGCGGGCCTGCTGCTGCCGGTACACCGGCATGCTCTGCATGGTCATCTGCTGCTCCGACATAGTCTGCTGAACGAGAAAAAACTCATCTCCCCGTTTTTTTCTGAGGCCGGGAAGTGCCGGCCGGTCCGGAAGTTCACGTTCGTAGATATGGTTTTCAAGCCCGAGCCAGAGGAACTCGTCAAACTCCTCCGCTTTCGGATGAGCGGTATAGGATGCAAAAAAGGCTGAGATCTCTTCGAGACCCAGCCACTTATCCGTAAGGCCGATGATCGTGTTGAAATAATCATCGGGTCTGCCGTTGGAATGAAACGCCATGAAAGGCGGGTCAAGATCGTAACGGCCCGCTGCATTCCAGATCATATTGAGCGCCCGTCTGGACGCTTTGGAATAATGCTTTTTGATCATGTAAAAATATCTGTTTTGGAAAGCTCCCGGGGAATGCGTGCATCGATCACGTCCCGGATCAGTGTGCGTTCATATGCGTCGAAAGTCTTATTGACCAGACACATATCGAGCGCGCTTCCGGCATCGATCCCCTGCCGCATCAGGGACAGTGCGTCGAGAAGTCCCCTCAAGTCCAGAGCTCTGTCGGAGATCTCCGCATTCTGTGCCTTTTTGTCGATCTCCAGATAAAGTTTTACGAACTGGTTCCGGATCTTTTCCTTCATAGTAGGGAAGCGCTCCGCAAGGAGACGGTCCAGATCGGTATCGGAGATGGATGGCATACTGAGTATGACAAAACGCGAGCTTAAGGCTTCATTGAGGTCTCTTGTCCCTGCGTAGCCGTAGTTCATGGTACCGATAAATCTGGCAGCCGGATGGACTTCGATCTTGTCATATCCGGGAACATCGATCATGCGCCGGTGGTCAAGGGTCGAATGCATGACGGCCAGAGCCTCGTTTCTCGCCATGTTGACCTCATCCAGTACGCCAAAGCCGCCTTCATGCGCACAG
>JAFPHE010000116.1 GCA_017388745.1 Lachnospiraceae bacterium
ACAGGTACATGATGAATGCGAACTCCCCGCCGAGGAAGGCAAGGATCAGGGTATTGGTCATCGTGCCGACCATATCGCGGCCGATGTTCATGCCGGAGCGGAATAAGTCTTTCTGCGTCAGAGACGGATTGGCCGCATGCACTTCTTCCAGCGCGGACGAGATGCTCATGGCAACGTCCATGACAGCGCCGAGTGCACAGATGATGATGCTCGCGACGAGCAGCCCTTTCAACTCGACCTCCACCCCCGCGTACTTCAGCTGGAGCAGCCCTTCCGCGTCGCCCAGCCGGAACCCGTCGATCTTTGCGATCAGCTGCACGGCGATTCCAAGAACCATTGCGAAGAACGCGCCTGCCATCGTACCGAGGAACGCGCTCATGGTCTTCCGGTGGATGCCGCCGAGAATCGTGAAGCTCACAAAGGCGACGTACGCGCACATCAGGAAGGTCATCGGGATGGTCGGGGCGCCTCTTAAGAGCAGCGGTATGAGAATCGCAAACAGGCACACAATGGTGACGACCAACCCGACCAGCGACTTGATACCCGTCCGGCCGCCGATCAGGGCGACGATGAGGAAGAACAGGATGAGGAATCCGATCAGCACCGGCACCCTGTTGTACTCGTACACCGTCGCGCTGTGCGCGCCGTCCGCATGGGTCTTAATTGTGAGCACGACGCTGTCGCCCTGAGACACCGGAACACCGCTGAGCGGGCCGAAATAGTTAAAGACCGTCATGGTCTCCCCTTTGTAAGCGCCGCTCTTCACGACAACAGACAGTTCCTGGGAGCCCGTGTAAGCACCTTCCGACATTTCCTCCACGGTCATGTCTTCACTGACGATTTCTACGACGGTCGCCCGTTCGAATTCGATGCGTTCATCCTGGTCGACAGAGAAAATATCCCCTGCGCCGTGCAGGAAATCTCCCGCATGGACCCAGAAGAATGCACCGAAAAAGACCACCGCCGCGAGGACCAGCGCGATGACCGTGGCTTTTTCATTTTTGATCCGGTCCGCAAACGAGCCAGCGCCATTTTTCAATTGCTTTTTCGATGCCTTCTTCATAATCACACTCCTACTTACATAACTAATAGCACGAAGTCCGCAATTTTGCAAAGCCTGCCCTCCTTTTCTCGAAAAGCACAAAAGAGGCGGGCTGTGCTATAATGCAGTCAACAACAGTTGCTGCGTCGGCGTTGCTGACCAGGCAGCTCGAAAGCTATACGGGTCCGGAGATACTCGGAATTCCGTAGATACACAATGGAGAATCGCCATGAAACAGATCCTCAAACAACTTGCAAAGCGCGCCGGCACCATCGCCCTGTCGCTTGCTCTTCTCGTTACCCTGACACCGTCGTTCGGCTTCGCCCCGGCGGACGTCTACGCCGCAGAAGACATCTACCGCGTCACGTTCAACAACGGATACTCCGGCAACGGCTCCATGGAACCGGTCGAGCTGACACCTGAAGAAGCTGCGGATTACGCCCTTCCGGAATGCACGATGGATCCGCTGAAGAACATCGATTTCACCGGGTGGTCGATCTACGACCCAAGCACCGGGGACCCGATCGAAGACGACATGTATCAACCCGGCGACCCGTATCCGGTCACGCGGGACATCATGCTGTGGGCGAACTGGAAGTACGATTACACCTACCACCTGCGCGATACAGAAGATGGCTCTGACGAAACGACGATCGTCGTATCTTACCCGAGAAACAACAAAAGCCCTGATGTTCTGACAGACGAAGACCCGCGTGTCGTCAGAGAGGGATATAAGTTCCAAAGCTGGTCGAATTCTCCCTATTACTTGAACTACCCCAGTTATTATTCCGCATCATACTGGGTGCATAGGGATCTCTACGCATTCTGGTACCGCCACACGGTCAGCACCTATGCCTACAGTGCTGACGGCGAAGGAACGGGCGGCACGATCAAAAGGAGCGGTGACAGTTATACGTGGCCAGATAACAGGGACAATCCGACTCATCTCGTCTACGACGGGGAATCGCAGAGCAACTATACATTTATCGCGGCTCCCGCTAACACTGAAACCAAAAGGTATAGATTCGTCGGCTGGTACAAAGACGGGCCGGACGGCGAGCTTTACTCCACGGAAACTTCCATTACATTCAATTCCTACGAAGTGGATGAGGACCTTGTGCTGTGCGCCGTCTTTGAAGAAGATGAAGACGCCCCGCTGACACTGAAGATGATTGCCAACCGCGGCGCCCAGACCATCATCACCCAGGAAGTGACAAAGGACGAGTATGGCGATTACACGATCACCGTCCCGGATGACCCCTTCAGCTACAACAACGATTGTTATCTCAAGTTCTGGCAAGCCTACGAAACCGATAGTACAGGGAATAACGGCACCTTTATTGGTGATTGGTATCCCGGTGAAACGCGCACCCTCACCCGTGACACAAACCTGAACGCACAGTGGTATTTCAACATCACGTACCATTCGATGAACGGCCCGGATGACGATCCGATGCAGGGAGAGGATGTCACCACCAAGGAGTACCGGCTCAATCAGCGGCCGATCAGTTATGACGACGTGCCCCTGAAAGACAGCTCGCACTTTGACGGCTGGTACAAAAGCCCGGAATATGCCGCGCAGGGCAACATCGGATACGCCAACCTGTACGATAACAAAACCCAGGAAGTGTACGCCGGCTACTATAAGTACCGGCTCGATTCCTATGTCGAAGACAATGAGATGGCCACCGGCAGCATCACAAGAGAAGGTGTGGGGAATATGTTCCCCGGTGACTCTATGACCCTCACCGCAACACCCGGCAACCGGTCGGTATTCAAAGGCTGGTACGAGAATGGCCGCGACGGCGAGCTGTTCTCCACAGACAACCCCCTTACAGTACATACGGAAGACCTCGATCACGACACCAAACTCTACGCTGTCTTTGACGCAGCCTTCGAAGAGCCCTACGTGCAGATCGGCGACTTCCCCACATCGGTCTGTTACCAGGCGAAGCCCATCGAGCCGGATCCCGAGGTCCAGATCACCATTAACGGCGAGACAAAGACTCTGGAAAAAGACAAAGATTACACCGTCGCATATGAGAACAATCTCAATGCCGGCACCGCAAAAGTGACCTTCACCGGCATGGGCGAATACCAGGGGCAGATTGTAAAAGAGTTCTCGATCACAAAACTGAATGTGGACACAGCAGGCGGCGCACAGCCCGCCAAGTCCACCTACCTTTACACCGGCGCGCCGATCATCCCCGCAATCACAGTTGCAGGCTACACAATGCGCGAGGGGGTCGATTACATGATCTTCTCGGAAACCATCCGGGACAACGTGAACGCCGGTAAGAACGGGTCCAAGGCCAGCATGTACATCCGCATCACCGACAAGAACCTCACATCCAGCAGCACAAGAGTCAAAATCGAATTTACGATCCGGCCGTCCAATCTGCTCGGTGAAGATGGTTATCAGGTCAAGGCTAACATGGAGGGCGAAGAGCAGGGATACAACTTCCCGTACACCGGCGAGATCGTGAAGCCGGCGATCACATCGATCGTCTGCACACCCGAAGACGAAAGCCTGCCAGCCATCACCCTGAAGGAAGGCGATTACACGGTGACCTACACGGAGAGCACCCACGCTGCTTCCAAGCTGGCTTATATCAACGGCACCGGCAATTTCTACGGCCAGATCACCCTGCCCTTCCAGGTCGTTCCCAGAAATCTCGAAGACGCGGAGATCACGACCGACAGAACGCGGTACTACTACACTGGCAACAAGGTCGTACCGACTATCATCGCGGACGGAAGAACGCTTCAAGACGGGGACTATAGCACGGAAATCATCGGCGACCCCTACGGGCCGAGCGATGAACCGGTCACCCTGCTGCTCACCGGCCAGGGCAACTACACCGGTGAACCTGATCCGATTGTTTATAAGGTAGAAAGAATCGACCTGTCCGATCCTGCAGTCGGCGCTGCGGCAACAGTCCGCGATCTGACCTATACCGGAAAACCGCTCACCGATATTACGCAGGGGGTCACCGTCACGTGGCC
>JAFPHE010000117.1 GCA_017388745.1 Lachnospiraceae bacterium
TCATACGTGTGACATATACCTATGCCGGCGGGAATATCAGGGGCGATGCCGCTGCTTTTGCTTCTGCCTTCAATGCTCTTTATGAGCAGACGGCGAAACAGCTGGATGCTGTGGAGTGGGAGCGGTATGATGAACTCCTGTTCGTATCGAAGAGCATCGGCACCATGGTTGCGGCGGCTTATGCCGGAAGGCGGGATCTGAAAGTCAGACATATCCTGTATACTCCGCTGGAAGAGACGTATGAGGTCCTTGAACATGAATGTCGGGATTCAGATCCGAACGGCATTGCTTTCATCGGAACTGCGGATCCGTGGAGCGACACGGGACTTGTCGAAATGCAGAGCCGGAGATCGGCGATCCCCATTACGGTCATCCGGGACGGAAATCATTCACTGGAGACCGGGGACGTCGGGCGGGATCTGGATATACTGCGAAAAGTGATGGAAGAGACCGCAGCATTCATGGAAGATGTTTGACGATGCCTGAATTTTAAGAGGTGACCCATGAAGCAGACCAATAAACTATTAAAATATCTGGTGTTTCTTGCCCCGCTGCTCTGCGGGACGATCGGTTTTTGTGTATTTGAACATGAGTCTCTGCTGAACTCCGTTTTTACCACTATAACCATGTATGTGCTGAACTACGGGGACACACCGCCGAACTTCCTTGTGGAGACCGCACGCTGGACCGCACCGCTCGTCTCGGCATACAGTGTTCTGCTCGCTGCATCTGCGCTTCGTGAAAGACTGAAAAACCGCATCCGGAGCAGACGTGCTGATGCCGTTGCCGTCTATGGCCCGGAAGAGTACCGGATACCGATGCTCCATGCACTTGGCAGCCTGGGTGTTGCCGGAGGAGGGACGCCGGCAGGGACCCGGCGCCATATACTGCTCTGGGAGGAGTCAGAAAACCTTCGCTTTTATGATCAGAACAGGGAGGATTTTGCAGGTAAGAATGTCTATCTAAAGTGCCGCTCCATTCCCACCCAGGCGGCAGCCGGCGTGAACCTGCATGTTTTCTGCCCAGAGGAAACAGCTGCACGGCTCTTCTGGAAAGGTAACTGCCTTTATGAAGAATCCTGTGCCTGCGGTCATCAGATGCAGATCATCCTGATCGGGTTCGGCAAGCTGGGCAGTGAACTACTGACCAGTGCTCTGCAAAACAATATTTTCTCACCGGATCAGCGGATCGAATACCATATCTTCGGGGGAGATCCGTCGTATCTTAAGATTCATCATATGCTGGATAAAGTTCAGGATCCGATCCTGTTCCACGAAGAACCATGGCAGGACTGCCTGCCCTTACTTGAAGAAGCCGAGCGCATTATCGTCCTGCAGCAGGGAGCCCAGACAGAACTTCTTTCGCAGCTGCTTCTGGCAGTGACGACGCCGATGATCGATCTCTTTTGCGTAAATGAGACAGGTATTGATATCATGGACGGGAAGGAACGGATACGGTGCTTTCCGTGGCGGGAACTCGCATACCGGCCGGAAAACATCCTGAGCGAAGAACTGTATCGCCTGGCGAAAGCGGTCAATCTGCGGTATACACATTTATATGCCGGCGTGCCGGAAACGGAAGAAAACCTGAATGCCGAATGGGAAAAACTCGACACCTTTACCCGGTACTCCAACATCAGTTCTGCGGACTATCATGAGATACGGCTGAAGATGCTTAAGGCAATGGGTGAGCCTGATGATCCTGACTGTATGACGGACGGATGCATGGAACTGCTGGCTGAACTTGAGCACATGCGCTGGTGCCGTTATCACTGGCTGAACAACTGGACCTGCGGCATTCCCGAAAACGGGAAAAACAAGGATACTGCCCGGAGGATACATATCGATCTCAAGCCTTACGACCGCCTTCCCGATAAGGAAAAGCAAAAGGACAGGGATACCGTTCGTTTGCTGCTGGAACTGGATATGCCATAACATAAGCTGCTTGTAAAAGGATATGAATTCGGGTAAGATAAAGTCGCAATGTGCAAGACACTATTTATAACTGGAGGAGATGATCAGAATGAGCACCATCGGTGATAATCTGAAACATGTCGAAGAAAATATACAGAAAGCCTGTGACAGGAGCGGCCGCAGGAGAGAAGACGTGACGCTGATCGCGGTCAGCAAAACGAAACCGGTCCCGGATCTGGAGGAAGCGCTTCGCTGCGGAACGGATGTGTTCGGCGAGAACAAGGTCCAGGAGATCCGCGATAAGTCCCCGGTCCTTCCTGAGAGCGTACACTGGCATATGATCGGACACCTGCAGGCGAATAAGGTCAAATACCTGATCGGTGTCGTGGACCTGATCCATTCGGTGGACAATGACAAACTTGCTGAGGAGATCGAAAAGCAGGCAGCAAAACATGATACGGTCATGGACGTGCTCTGTGAAGTCAACATGGCCGGAGAAGAGACCAAGTTCGGCCTGACGCCGGAAGAAACGCCGGAATTCGTTCGCAGGATCTCCGTGCTTCCGCACATCCGGATCCGGGGTCTGATGACGATCGCGCCCTATACCGATGATCCGGAAAGCAACCGGGTCTATTTCCGGGGCCTGAGGGAACTGAAGGACAGGATCAACGCCGAGCATATCCCGGGTGTTGAGATGGATACACTTTCCATGGGCATGACCGGCGACTATGAAGTGGCAGTCGAGGAAGGCGCAACTTTTGTCAGAGTCGGCACAGGTATTTTCGGAGAGAGAAATTATAATATATGAAATCCCTCAAGCATCTCATCCTCATCTGCGGCGACGAGGAATACTTAAAAGAGCAAAAGAAAAAAGAACTGCTGGATGCGCTGGTCACACCTGGCAGTCTTAATTACAATGCTTTCGCAGATGACGCGATTGACCCGGATGAGATCGGAAAACTTGCTGCAACTCTTCCTTTTTTCGAGGATCACCGAACGATTCTGATATCCGGGTCGGGCTGGACGCACGGACCGGTCGAGGAACAGATCTTCGAGCTGTTTACGGATGTGCCGGATACAACATACATTATCCTTTATGAAAAGGAAGCGGATAACGGCAGCAAACTGGTGAAGCTCTTTAAGGAAAAGGGAGAGATCTTCCGCTATACTTCCGCGGACGCAAAAAAGGGCAAGGATGCGGCTTCGGCGAAGACCGACATCAGAAACTGGGTGAGGGACTATCTGAAAAAGGAAGGAAGAAACATTGACAGCAGGGTCCTGAATGATCTCTGCGAACTGACCGGCTATGATATGCAGAATCTGAGCACGGAACTCGAAAAGCTCATCTGTTATACGCTTGATCGGCCGAACGGATCGAAGATCATGCCTGCGGACATCGACAGCATCATCTCAAGGACGCTTTCCGACAGGGTCTTCGAAATGATGGGCCACAAGCTTGCGGGAAGGAACGCGAAAGCGGTGGGTATGCTGGAAGAGATCTTTGCTCTGAAGAATCCTCCGATGCGGGTCTTATATATCATCGTCCGCCAGTATAACCAGGCATATCAGTTGAAGGAACTTCAGCGGCAGGGCTTGAGCGATGCGCAGTGCGCCGCGAAGATGCAGGTTCAGGACTGGCTCGTCCGTCGTCTGAATGACCAGACCAGAAACACTTCGCTGCATGAGCTCCGCAAAGGACTGGAACTCTGCGCGGAGATGGAGACGAAGGTAAAAAACGGAGACATGCCCGACCGTCTTGCAGTCGAGATCATCATGGCAAGCTGAAGGATGCGGAACGTTTCAAATTAGACAGGAATAAAGCTTTACAAATCAGCGAATATATGTCTTAATGATACGGAATAACGCCGCTGAAACATTCTGAAATGACAATCACAGGTCTTTTCCTTAATAAGAGATCCATACCCATATGACAGAAGTCCTCTTAACAGCTATATCATTTGTCCTGATCATCCTGCTCGGCATCATTATCCGCGGCCTCAGGATGCTTCCCGCCAATGCCGGAGATATCTGCAAGAAGCTTATGATGACCTTTACGATGCCGGCGGCTATCATTATCAACTTTACCAGGAGCGACAACATCACGGGGATCTTTATCTGGATCCTGTTGCTGGGTTTCCTTGTCAATGTATTCATGCTCGCTGTGGCAACGGTCATCACAAAGAACAGGCCGGATAACGAAAGGGCGCTTTATATGATGTGCCTTCCGTCGATGAATATAGGCGCATTCGGCATTCCGTTTATTGCCACTTTCCTTCCCCCGGTAGGCACTGTCGCGGCGAGTGTCTTTGATGCCGGCAACGCGATCGTATGCACCGGCGGAGGCTACGCTTTTACCTCGGCATATCTTGGCGGCGGTAACCGGCTGGATCCGCTGGATTTTGTGAAGAAACTCGTTACAAGCGTACCGCTCATGACCTATGTGGTCATGTTCGCCTTGTCGCTTGCGGGCATCAGGCTTCCCGACGCAGCCATAACGCTGCTGCAGCCGACGGCCAATGCCAATACGTTTCTCGCCATGCTGATGCTGGGACTCTTGTTCCACATGGAATTCAAGCGGGATTACATCGTGGATATCGTGAAGATCCTCGTGATCCGGCATCTGTTTTCCATTCCGGCGTCGCTTCTGGCATATTTCCTGCTTCCGTTCGACCTTCCGATCCGGCAGGCGCTGGTCTTCGCCATCCTGTGCCCGGTCAGTGCTGTCGCAACGATGTACACAGGACTTTGTGGCGGCGATGAGGGCAAAGCCAGCGCGGCAAACAGCATTTCCATCATCCTCAGCGTTCTGGAGATGATGCTGCTCCTCGTGCTCATGAAACTGTGACTTTGTACTTATTTATGTTTTCGGCAATCTTTACTTGACATAGCTTAAGAATGTCATTAAAATGACTATGTTTGCACAAAACTGTCCGTGTCCGGGATTAGTGGAAACATCTAATATATGAAGAAGGAGGTGTAACACATTGGCAAACATTAAATCAGCGAAGAAGAGAGTCCTGGTTGCAAAGACTCGTACTGAGCGCAATAAGGCGATCAGATCCAAGGTTAAGACTTATGTGAAGAAGGTCAACGCTGCGATTGAGGCTGGTGACAAGGCTGTTGCAGCCGAGGCACTGAAGAACGCGATCTCCGAGATCGACAAGGCTCAGTCCAAGGGCGTCTATCATGCAAATACTGCTTCCAGAAAGGTCGCAAGACTTTCCAAGGCAGTTTCTGCGATGGAGTGATCTTACATATTGAATTATATTATGACATGAGCCCTCAGGACTAACCCACCTGAGGGCTTGTATTGTATTCATTGGCTTAATACGGCATCCGTCTTCCCTGAAGGACGGATGAAACTACAGACAGTATGGCAGAGAATTACTTCGACCAGAGCAAAATCAGAAACTTCAGCATTATTGCCCATATCGATCACGGCAAATCGACGCTCGCAGACCGCATCATCGAGATGACGGGCCTTTTGAGTTCGCGCGAAATGCAGGCGCAGGTCCTCGACAACATGGACCTGGAGCGTGAGCGGGGCATCACGATCAAAGCGCAGACGGTACGTACGGTCTATAAGGCGGACGACGGTGAGGAATATATCTTTAACCTGATCGATACGCCCGGCCATGTCGACTTCAACTATGAGGTATCAAGGTCGCTCGCAGCCTGCGACGGCGCAGTGCTGGTCGTGGACGCGGCGCAGGGCATCGAGGCGCAGACGCTTGCCAATGTCTATCTGGCGCTCGACCATGACCTTGAGGTCTTTCCGGTCATCAACAAGATCGATCTGCCGAGTGCGGAACCTGACAGGGTGGCGCATGAGATCGAGGACGTCATCGGCATCGAAGCCGAAGATGCACCGAGGATCTCGGCGAAGACCGGTCAGAACGTCCATGATGTGCTGGAGATGATCGTGCATAAGATCCCGGCACCGACCGGTGATCCGGAAGCGCCCCTTCAGGCACTGATCTTTGACTCCGTCTATGATTCCTATCGCGGTGTCGTGGTATTCTGCCGCGTTAAGGAAGGAACCGTACGCAGAAACATGAAGATCCGTATGATGGCAACTGCAGCCGAGTACGAGGTCGTCGAATGCGGCGTCATGGGCGCAGGCGAGTTCTTCCCCACGGATGAGCTTCGTGCCGGCGAAGTAGGTTATATTACTGCCAGCATCAAAAACATCCAGACGACCCGGGTCGGCGACACCATTACCGGCGCCCAGAACCCGGCAGCCGAACCGCTTCCGGGATATAAGCAGGTGACCCCGATGGTCTACTGCGGCCTGTATCCTGCGGATAATGCAAAGTATCCGGATCTCAGGGACGCACTCGAGAAGCTGAAGCTGAACGATGCATCGCTTTTCTACGAGCCGGAGACATCGGTCGCTCTCGGTTTCGGATTCCGCTGCGGTTTCCTCGGGCTCCTGCACCTTGACATTATTGAAGAAAGACTCGAGAGAGAATATAACCTGGACCTTGTCACAACGGCTCCTTCCGTTATCTACAAGATCCATAAGACGGACGGAACGGTCTTTGACCTGACCAACCCGACGAATCTGCCGGATCCTTCTCAGATCGAATATATCGAGGAGCCGATCGTCAGTGCCGAGATCATGGTGACGACGGAGTATGTCGGTTCCATCATGAAGCTCTGCCAGGAACGCAGAGGCGTTTATCTCGGTATGGAATACATGGAAGAGACCCGTGCGCTCTTAAAGTATGAGCTTCCGCTCAACGAGATCATCTATGATTTCTTTGATGCGCTCAAGTCCCGCAGCCGCGGCTACGCA
>JAFPHE010000118.1 GCA_017388745.1 Lachnospiraceae bacterium
AAAGCAGGCTCGGTCCAGCATTGACTTCAAGGCCATAGGTAAAGCAGGCCGGGAACATGATCAGACCCGCGACTACAGCGACCAGGGTATCAAGCAGGATGACGTTGACAGACTCTCCCAGCAGGCTGTGGTCCTTTTCGATATAGCTTCCGAAGATCGCCATGCTGCCCATACCGATGGAAAGCGTGAAGAACGCCTGGTTCATCGCGCTGACGATGACGGAGCCGTTGATCTTTGAAAAGTCAGGGATCAGATAGAAGGAAAGACCTTCTGCTGCTCCGCTGAGTGCCATGCTGCGTCCTGCGAGGACCAGCATCAGCATGATCAGTGCGGTCATCATGTATTTGGTGACACGCTCCAGACCGCCCTGCAGGTTGTAGCTCAGGATGATAAAGGCAATGACGACGGTGATGAACAGGTATGCCACGTTGACCATCGGATCGGTGATCATGGTAACAAAACCGAAGTTCTCATTGGCGCCGGTCAGGAACTTTACAAAGTAGTAAACGATCCATCCGGTAACGACGGTATAAAAAGCCATCAGGGCAATATTGCCGAGCAGGCAGACATAACCGAGGATGCCCCATTTTCCTCCGGGTTTCTGCAGCTTCTGGAACATATGAACCGGGCTCGCCTGCGCGCCGCGTCCGATGGCGAACTCCATCGTCATGACCGGAAGACCCAGCAGAAGCAGGCAGCACAGATAGACCAGCATGAAACCGCCGCCGCCGTTCTGGCCGCACATCCACGGGAATTTCCAGACGTTGCCGCAGCCGATGGCGCAGCCCGCCGATAACATGATAAAGCCTAAACGGCTGCCGAGACGTTCTCTCTCATTCATAAAAATACCCTCTTTTTAAACTTACTACTGCAAATGATCACAGCGATTCATATTGTAAGCGATAATGCAGCATTTTTCCACTGTGACTTGCTAAATTATTTATTTTTTATATAGCCCGGGCGTATTTATGACGGATACTGTTCCCAGAAATGCGCATATTTCTCACGGTCCTCTTCAGCGATCATATCCACGACCGAATGTTCCTTCGTGATCTCGTAGAGCGGGCGGCAGGGCGAGCCTGCAGCCACATAGCCCGCGGGGATATCGCGCGTGACCACGCTGCCGGCGCCGATAACGGCACCTTTCCCGATCGTAACACCTGCGATGACCGTGACGTTGCAGGCGATCCAGACGTCATCTTCGATCCGGATCGGAGGCGCGAACTCCGTTACGATACGGCGGCCGTCCGAAAGATGCGTTACACGCTCGGATGCGATCAGCGGATGGTTGGTCGCCATCAGAGAAACGTTCGGTCCGATGGAGACGTTGTTGCCTATATAGATCGGGCCGTCGTCCATGGCCGTAAAGTTGAAGTTTGCGATGAAGTTGTCGCCGATGAACATATGTTTCCCGTAGTTTATCTGCATCGGGCCCTGGAAGCGGAAGTTCTCTCCCACGCTCCCGAGGATGCGTTTCACGATCTCTTTCCGTTCCGGATCATATTCATCGAGCGCATTATACCGCTGGCACGCGGCGTGCGTCTCATGCTTGATCTTCAACAGCTCCGGATCGGTAAGGTCAAACAGTTTTCCCGCAAAGATCTTCTCCTCTTCTGTCATGTTCCGTATGCTCCGGCCTGGATGCCGGATACTCCTTTCCTGATATTCAGAGAAAACGCATTTAAAACTAAATATAATCATATCCCATCTCCTGCGGATTTGCCAGCTGAGAAATCCGGGGAACGGCCATTTTCTCCCTGCCATTTCATTCTGATCGCGGGGCCGCAGCAAAAATGCCTGTTTCGACGCGCATTGCCACAGCAGGAATACATTTCAATATCCGAAAAATGTATATTGTTTTCTTCATTTTCCTGACAAGCTATGTTATGATTAGTAAGACAATTTCGGACAATGTCACCGGGCTTATGTACAGCCCGGTTTCAGGAAAGGAAAACTATGAATAAATATCGCGACTTTGACAATTACCTCAAGGAATACCCGACACCCGACGGATACTTCGGAAAATACGGCGGCAACTACCTCGATGATCCGGAACTCATCAAGGCTTTCAACGAGTATGCCGAAGCCTACAATACGATCGCCCAGTCCGCACAGTTCATCGCGGAACTAAGGCGTATCCGCAGGGATTTCCAGGGACGTCCCACGCCGGTATACCACTGCCAGAACCTTTCCAACCTGCTCGGCCGCCTGCAGATCTATCTGAAGCGTGAAGACTTAAACCATACAGGCGCACATAAGCTGAACCACTGCATGGGTGAAGGACTGCTCGCCAAATACATGGGTAAGAAGAAGCTCATCGCCGAGACCGGTGCAGGTCAGCACGGCGTCGCCCTTGCGACGGCAGCTGCATATTTCGGTCTCGAGTGCGATATCTATATGGGTGAAGTCGATATTGCCAAGCAGGCACCCAATGTTACCCGCATGAAGATGCTGGGCGCTAATGTCGTTCCCGTCACTTTCGGCTTAAAGACTCTTAAAGAAGCAGTCGACGCCGCATTCATGGCTTACGCGAGGGAATACAAAGACGCCATCTACTGCATCGGCACCGCAGCCGGTCCTCATCCTTTCCCGCTGATGGTACGCGATTTCCAGTTCTGTGTCGGCGAGGAAGCGCGCGAACAGTTCGTTAGCATGACCGGTCATCTTCCGGACCAGGTCATCGCATGCGTCGGCGGAGGCTCCAACTCCATCGGCATGTTCACTCCGTTCCTCGGAGATCCGGTCGAACTGGTCGGTGTTGAGCCCCTCGGCCGCGGACCGAAGCTGGGCGATCATGCCGCTTCGATCACCTACGGCAAGGAAGGCGTCATGCACGGCTTCAATTCCATCATGCTCGCAGATGAAAACGGCGATCCCGCACCTGTCTACTCCAACGCCAGCGGTCTTGATTATCCTGCGGCAGGACCGGAGCATGCGCTGCTTCACGACCTGAACCGCGTCAAATACGTTACTGCAGATGACAACGAGGCGATCGAGGCTCTGTTCCTGCTCTGCCGCCATGAAGGCATCATCCCGGCGATCGAGAGTTCTCATGCGCTCGCCCATGCGATCAGGGTCGCGCGTACCGGCATTACTGGTTCCGTTCTCGTAAATCTCTCCGGCCGCGGTGACAAGGACCTTGACTTTGTTGTCGAAAAGTACGGCTATGGTCCTGAATTCCTGAAAATGATGGCTGAAAAGCGCGGCGAGGCTTAACTCCGGGTATATTCAGCATCTTTATAATGATCGATAAATGCCAAACACGGGCTGCCGCATCAGCGGCAACCCGTGTTTTCCTTTAATGCAGTCTTGCTGCATCATCTTATGTTTTTTCCATCGGATCAGACATCTCCGCCGATACCGAACTCATCTGTCTCAAGCTCATCGGAGCTTTCCGATTCTTCGACCGGAGTGATGATGAACTCGCTCATGTAGGCTTCCGCGGGAAGTCCTGCCATCAGTTCCGGAATGTTAATGATGATCCCGTCCATGCTGTACGGAAGCGGCATGCTGACCTTGTGGGAATGCGGCTGAGAGCCTTTTTCATCGGTGATCTCCAGGGTCATAACGAAATTCTGTCCCATAGTATCAGCCATGCCTCTGTCACGCTTGCCGAGCTTTGCGACCTGCTCGCCGTCGACAGTAACAACGACCTTGTGGAACGCTTCGTATTCCTGTCCGTTATATTCTGCAGTCTTGTTGTCGAAGTAGACCGTATGTCCGCGGCCGATGACGAACATGCATGCCGCGATCGCCAGCACGATCAGGAGTGCGCCCGCACGAAATAAAAGCTGTCTTTTTGATCTCATACGTTCCCCTTTCCGGCTGCCCTTGCCTCATCTGCATCCTGCTGTGCTCTCAGTTCGCGGCTGGACTCGCTCTTCGCCCTGCGCTTATTTGTCTCGTACATAACGAGCGCGACCGTGATGACTGCGTAGGAAACGAATACACGGAAATACTCGCCGATCATGGAGTCTCCGGTAATGTAAGCGCCCGCACGCGGTGCTACGATGAACATCGTATGGAACAGGATAACGCCCAGGAACACATTGCCGATGGATGCACGGTCTACCGAAGCGCCGCCTACAAGCAGTGCCGCGATACAGAACATACCGATCTGGCTGTGTGAGCTGTATGTTGCGATATTGCCCATGTTCTGCAGGTAAATGATCATACCGATGCCTGCAAGCACGGTGGACATGACGATACTGATGATCCTGGTGCGCTCTACGTCGATACCGGCGTCACGCGCAACTTCCATGTCCTGTCCGACGGCACGCATATCCTGACCGAGTTTGGTCTTGCGGAACCAGATGATGAACAGGCACAGGATTCCGATGATGATAAAGGTCATGACCGGGATCTTGATACCGGACACATTGATTGCGATCAGGTTGTCCAGTTTCTGACGCATACGCAGCAGTGAAACGGTATTACGGATGCCGTAGCCTCTCGGAAGCTTGATCGAGCTGTGCTTGATCGGGATCACCGAGCCCATCAGGTACAGTACGACAAGCTGGTAGATACCGTTGATGAAGAAGCTCATGATATAGCTTGTGATCATCTCGCGGCCCTTTGCCTTGTTCAGGATCTTGCCGCAGAAGATGCCGAGCAGGATCGAGATTGGGATGCTGATGATAGCTGCGAGGACCATGCCGGGGATACCGACGATCTGCCAGTCAGAGACCAGGATCAGGCCGATCTCTCCGGCCATTGCTCCGAGCGTCATGCCGAAATTCAGTCCCATACCTGCCATGATCGGGATCAGCAGGCTCAGGATCAGGAAAGAGTTACGTCCCATACGGGTCACGATCTCGTTTGCAAGATAGCTCGGTGAGAGGCCTGCGATCGGGATACAGAATGCGCAGATGATGATGAACATCAGAGGCACGGAAGCCTGGCGCAGGATCATTCCGATCGCTGTGGGTTTCTTTTCGGAGGTCGTATACTTATTGCTTCCTGCTTTCATCGTGATGCCTCCGTTTTTCTTGTAAGTGCGAACAGGATCATGCCCATGGATGCGATGATACGGATGACTTCCGACATATCCATATGGATCATGTTGTTCATGACAGTCGGGGTCATTGTAACGATGCCCTGGAACAGGATCGTTCCGATAATAACATTCATAATGGTCGCCTTATTGACCGACGCGCCGCCGATCAGGATCGCGGAGACCGCAGGAAGCGCCATATAGAACGGTGCCATGTAGAGCTGGATAAAACCGAAGCCCTGCTCATAGACCAGGATGCCGATAGCTGCAAGCCAGGTTGACATAACTACTGACAGCATACGGATCTTGTCGACGTTGATGCCTGCCGCTCTCGCGAACACCGGATTGGAGCCGACAGCCGTCATGGCCGTGCCGGTCTTGGTGTGCAGGAAAGCCCAGATACCGAATGCCAGCAGTGCGAAGAACAGCAGCGTTCCCGTCGGGATGCTGATGTTTCCGATATTGATCTGGCCTATGCCCGCAAGCGCCTGGTTATAATATCCCTCCAGGGAGATCGTTGTACGAAGTCCCTTGCCTGCAAGACCCCAGACCATGTTCGGGCTGTGATACGGCAGAAGCAGCCACATCATGCACATCAGGGATACGGATGAGAAACCGACGTATGTCGCGATCATCATCTCGCCGCCCTTGATCTTATTGAGGAGCCAGCCGTAGAGCGTTCCGAATACGAGTGCGAACGGAGTCGCGATCAGGATCGCCATCAGGAAGCTTAAGCGGCCTGTAAAACCGAATTCAATGGAAAGGGTCGCGCCGAGCAGTCCTGAGATGATACCGAGCGGCAGACCGAAATTCAGTCCGCAGCCGGAATGGACCATCGGGACCATGGCAAGCACGAGGATGCCGTTCCAGCTGAAACGGTTGATGATGTTGGAGATCTGTGTCGGCAGATCAGCGCCCACGAACGGAGCAAGGATCAGCAGCAGCACAAGAAATCCTGTTATGATCAGACGCGGAAGGCCGAAGTTTTTTAACGAGGCGGCCACTCTGTCTTTGAATGTCTTAGTCTCAGTCATTTCTTCCTCCTTCCTTAAATTACGCCCCTGAGCATCAGCATGCCCAGGTCTTCGACGGAGCTGGTCGCAGGCAGGATGCCTGAGATCTTTCCGCCCGATACGATTGCGATACGGTCGGCCGTGGAGCGAAGCTCCTCAAGTTCGGACGAGATCATGACGACCGTAACGCCGCTCTCACGGTTGAATTTCTTCAGCGCGTCGAGAACGAGCGCCTTCGCGCCAACGTCGATACCTCTGGTCGGTTCGGATACGAACAGCACCTTTGGTTCCAGCGCGAACGCTTTCGCAAGGCAGACCTTCTGCTGGTTGCCGCCCGAAAGCTCTCTCGCGTTCTGCTTGGAGCTGGTGCACTTGATCTTAAGCTCGTCGATGTATTTCTCCGTGACTTCGCGGATCGCCTTCTCGTCTCTCCACTTTACCAGTCCGCCGAGATAATTCTTCAAAAACCTGTTCTGGACCTGCATGGCCGGGAACGCCACGTTCCACTCCAGGGACTCGTCCAGAAGCAGTCCTACGCCTCTTCTGTCCTCAGATACAAACGCAAAGGAAGAATCCAGGCATTTGCGCGGATTGTTGAGGGGGATCTCTTTTCCGTCGAAGACAACGCTGCCGCCTGCCGCATAGAGTCCCATAATACCGTTCGGTATACCGAGTTTGCCCTGTCCGGCCAGACCGCCGATACCGAGGATCTCGCCTTCCTTTACTTCCAGGGATACGTTGCGCACGGTCTCACCCGGCATGTCCACCCAGAGTTTGTCGATCTTCAGGATCGTCCTGGCGTTTTCATCAATACGAACATCCGTCTTGGAAGCGCCGCCCTCAATGGAACGGCCGACCATCCAGCGGGTGATTTCATCTACATTTGTTTCCGATGCGGGAACTTCCTGCACCAGGATGCCGTCGCGCATGACAGCGACTTTATCACAGACCGACAGGATCTCCTGCAGGCGGTGGGTGATAAAGATGACGGTAATGCCGCGTGCGGACATACCGCGGATCGACTCAAGCAGAGCCTCCGCCTCACGTTCGGTAAGAACGGCGGTCGGCTCATCGAGGATCAGCAGTCTCAGCTGGTCCTTGGAGAGCTCTCTTGCGATCTCGGTAAACTGTTTATGTCCGACCGGCATGCTGTTGATCAGCATATGCTGGTCGATCGAGACGCCCATTTTCTCGATGGCTTTCGCCGCACGCTCATCCATCTCCTTACGGTCGAGCGTATCGAGTCTTTCGCCGAAGACTTCCGCGATCAGGTTGGATCTCTTCGGTTCACGGTTTAAAAGGATGTTCTCGGTCGCCTCAAAGCCGGGGATCAGGGAAAACTCCTGATGGACCATGCCGATGCCGGCCTCGATGGCTTCAAAGGGCGTCTTAAAGCTGACCTTTTCTCCGTTCAGATAGATCTCACCGCCGTAACCGCCGGTCTCGGAAATATCCGTCGCGCCGAAAAGGATCTTCATCAGTGTGGATTTGCCGGCTCCGTTTTCACCGACCAGGCCCAGCACTTCGCCTGCTTCCAGCTTCAGGTTGATGTCTTCAAGGACCTGATTGCCGAAAAAGTCTTTTTTAATATTCCGCATCTCTAAAAGCGGTGCGTGATTATTGTCCATTATGCTGCCTTTCGTTGTCAGGATACAGCGAAGATCCCTCCCGGAGGGGTCGCCTCCGGAGAGGGATCTTTTTGTTCAGCGTTGATTATCGGATCGTTTTACGATCTCCGGATAATTTCCTGAATTACTTAACAGTGAAATACTTCTCCGGAACTTCGATCTCGGTGGAGCCCATGTAGTGGCCCGGGTTGCCCATGATGTAGGTATCCTGATAGATCAGGAAGGTGTTGTCAGCCTTAACGCCGGTGTCTACGTTGGTGTAGTTGGAACCGTTCCACTCAGCGCCCGGTGAGAATACGCCGTATGCTGCGGAAATATCGTCGATATCATCCAGCTCGCTCTCTCCGAGGATGACGTTTCTTGCATGCTCTGCAAGGCCTGCGGAAACGGTGTAGCCATAGGAATAAGCCCAGGTACCGAATCTGCCTGCGCCGCCTTTTTCTACTACTGCGGACTCAACCTTAGCAAGGATCTTGGAGAAGTCGCCTGCCTCTTCGGTCAGGTCAAGTCCAAGAGCTCCCGGATAGCCCATCAGCGGTGACGGAAGGTCTGCCTCGATGAAGTATCCGCCATACTCAAGAAGCTGCTTCAGAAGCGGCTCGGTATGTGCGTCGTTGGTACAGAAGTAAGCGGAGTTTGTGCCGTACTTGTCGATCCACTCCGGAACATGCTCAAGGATATAAGCCTGTGCGCCCGGAACACCTACATCGGTGGTCGGATCGGGAGCGGTCTCCATCTCGAACTTCATTCCGAACTCGTTGCATGCTTCCTTCATGATCGCAACACGGCGGCTCATGGTCTCGTAGGACAGATGACGCGGGAAGGAAATGTGTACGAAGGTGTCGCAGCCCAGCTCATGAGCGGTACGGATCATCAGATATCCACGTGCAACGAAGTCGTTGTTAACGACCAGGTCAGCAGCGGAGCCGATCTCCGGAAGGTCCTCGTGAGACTCGCCGGCGATGCAGATGATGTCAGGTCTTCTCTCCTTGATCTGACGGAAAGCTTCAGTCGTTCCCGGGATAGCCTGGTTAACGATGATAGCCTTCATCAGCGGATCATCGGAAAGGTTGACGATGGTCTGAATGGTGGTCTCGAGCTCCTCGGTGAAGTTATCCGGATAGATCGCCAGCTTGACGACATCCTCGCCGTACTTGGCCTGGAAAGCCTCAGCACCACGTCTGTCATCCTCAGACTGGGAAACGGAACCGGTAACGATACCGATGTGGAAGTCTTCAGCGCCTTCGGAAACTTCTGCAACAGCTTCCTCAGCCTTCTCCTCTACGGATTCAGCTGCTTCTGCTGCTTCGGAAACGACTTCCTCAGCCTTTTCTTCTACGGACTCAGCAACAGACTCAGCTGCGCTTGCAGCTTCGGTGGCTGCGCTCTCGATCTTAGCTGAACCTGAGTTGCCGCAGGCTGCCAGCGAAACGACCATAGCAGTGCCAAGAAGAATGCTCAAAATCTTCTTTTTCATAAGTTCCTCCTTCTTTCCATTATGGAAAATTTTTATACAGTGTAATATTATACCGCGTCAAAACGGCAAATGTTATTCCGAATTTTTATAGCCAATACAATTTATTAGTTATAACGCCCTTCTTATCCCAGTTCGGGACTCATCTTAAGGATCTCCCTTCGGAGGCTGTTATTCTGATCCTTCAGCAAAAGAAGCTTATTGTACCGGTAATACTCGTCGTTTCCGCATTCATTGACAAACTTCAGGCTGTAATAACCCGCGTTCATCTCTGAAAGGAAGAGCACCATCTCCTGTCCTTCCGCAAAAGTCTCTCCGAGCGCATGGAAGACATTGGTGAGATGCGAGTCTGTCTCTTCGATCTTCTTCTGACGCTCATCCTCACGCTCCGAGAACCATCCGGATGCCATGGCAAAGGCTTCACCTGCGTCAGCAGTCCCTTCCAGCCGCATCTTCCCGACAAGTTCCGCTGCCGTTTTTTCAAAGCGCAGCGCATCGCTTTCTTCCTCGTGCGTCAGCATGGAGGCGCGCTTCTTTGCTTCCCGCACCGCCTTTTTCTGATCGAGCAAAGATCCGAGCAGTTCCGCGGGTGACAAAGTCTCTTCCGCATCCTTCAGCTTTGTCCCGTATTCCTTCAGGAATCCGAAAAGCGCTTCCGCAGTCTGCTGTTCGTCCCTGTACGTCCTGAATTCCTGGCCGAGTGCGTCCGTAAGCAGGCTGATCAGCGACAGCTTCTCATCGAAAGGAGCAAATTTCAGCTGCTCGTTGATGCCGGTATGTCCCGCCAGGATCTCCGGAACCTGATAGAAGCTCTCATATTTTCTGTACAGCTCATAATATACCGCAAAATCTGCCGCGGTCTCGGGATCCTGCAGATACTGCGACATCAGCGACTCCGTCACCGGAAGCCCGAGTTTCTCATAGGTATGGAGGGCATCCGAACGGTCCTCCCAGCCGCGGGCAGTAACGAAACGCTTCCGGTCGGTATCCGCCTGCACCATATAGAAACGGTCCTTGCGGATCTCCAGATAAGCCATGATCGCGCCGTGTATTCCCAGGCGGAACGCATATTCCTTGAATGCTGGAAAATCCGCGTCGATATCGATCCTGCGGAGACGGTCCAGTGTTACGATGTCAAACTCCCGTACCGAAAGGTTATACTCCGGAGGGTTTCCCGCAGTCACGATGATAAAGCCTTCCGGGACCTTGTGCGTGCCGAAGGTCTTGAACTGCAGGAACTGCAGCATGGTCGGCGCGAGGGTCTCGGAAACACAGTTGATCTCATCCAGGAACAGGATGCCTTCTCTGATGCCCGAACGCTCGATCTGGTCATAAACGGAGGCGATGATCTCACTCATGGTATATTCCGTGACAGAGACTTCTTCGCCGCCGTAACAGCGTTTTACGATCCCGGGCAGACCGATCGCGGACTGTCTGGTGTGATGCGTGATCGTATAGGAGACCAGGTTGATATTCAGTTCCGAAGCGATCTGCTTCATGATCGCCGTCTTTCCGATACCCGGAGGCCCCATAAGAAGGACCGGCCTCTGATGCTCTTCCGGGATCATCGGCATGCCGTTTTCGTCCTTTGCGAGATAGGCGAGCACTATGTTCTTCAGTTCGTTCTTAGCATCTTTAATGTTCATGTCAGCCCAAAGTCTTTCTTATACTAATGCAGCCGGCTGTGATCGCGCGGCAGCCGCTTTACCTTCCTTCGTCGAGAAACAGTGTATATGCCCAGTCGGGCACCATCTCGTGCCCGTTTTCCTCATCTTTAAAGAGGACGAATGCCGTCTCCCACGGATAAGGCCGGTCCGGATAATTGCCGTAGCCGTCAGTGAAGTACATCAGCCCCTTCAGGTTCTTCAGCCTTCCTTCCTTCTGCAGCTCCTCAAGCCTTGTGAAGACCGGTCTGAAATCCGTACCGAAGCCGCCCCGGACATGGAAGCCGCCGGCATAGCGTTTCAGCTCTTCCGGGCTCTTCAGCCACACCTCTTCCTGAACCTGATCGTCGCACTCTATGACGAGGATCTCCGCCCTTCGGAAAAATGATTCCTGGCGTGCGAGGATGTCTGCCGTTTCATTCAGGAAACGCTGCACGAGAGTCTCCTGACAGGAACCGCTCGTGTCGATTGCGATGACGAGCGTCCGGATCTTCTTTGTATCGCGGTATTCATTTTCCTCGATCAGCGGGATGTTGCCGTAAAGGTCCATCCCGTACTGATAGTAGGCGTAATCAAACGAATCCGGATCGATCTTCGTTTCCTCATGGAGGATGGCAAAACGCCTGAGAAAATGCTGGTATCCTTTGCGCCGTTTCTGTACGAAACTGAGCGTCCGCAGCAGGCTGCCGAATTCATCGGATCCCTGCCCTTTATAGGCCTCGATCTCCACTTTGACGCGGTCTGCTTTCTTTTTCCACTCGTCCTCGAGCTCCTTGGGGAGTTTCACCGCCCGGATCTCCTGCGGTTCTTTCCGGTCGTCCTTCTCCTGCTCGTCCGCATCGTCCCGGTCCTGCTGTTCCTGATCGTCCCCGTCGGCGGGCTGCGGCTGTCCCTGCCCTCGCTCGTCTTTTTTCTGCTCCTCGAGCCGGGTCCAGAAGCTGTGATCGTCCTTGGTGAACTCCGCGCCCAGTTTTACGAATTCGTTGTAGCTCGGGGGATGCTCGTTAAAATATCGGTACAGGCGCTCGGCTGTCAGTACTCCGAGCTCTCCTTCCAGCTTTTCATACCAGAGCTGCCGGAAATCAGAATGGGTCGTCTGCACGGCGTCATATTCCATGGAATCAAGGATCGATTCGACTGCGATATCCGCGCTTAAGTCAAACAGCTCCGCGTCTTCATGTTCGCCGGAACCGAACATATGCCGGAAAATACAGTGAAGGAGCATATGGACATACAGACGGTTCAGATTTCTCGGCCGCTCGATATAAAGCTGCATCAAGAAAGTCGGGTTGAAGCGGATATTCGCGGCATCCGTCCCGCAGGTCCTGGTATTGAGATCCATGACATACGAAAGCGAATCCAGGGCGCTTCCCATAAAGCGCATGGAGAGGAAAAGCTCCGTCCTTGAAGCTTCAAGTATTCTCTTTCCAAGCCTGTCCAGCTGCTCTCTTGTGTTCATCTGCCGCTCCAGTCCCCGAGGCTGAGCCTTGTACCTGTTTTCTTCGGAAAATGCTTCTCACGGTAATCCATGAGTTCGCCTGTGAGTTCGATCTTCCCGGACTCGCTGGCAAGCTTCAGCGCCGTATCCATGTCCCCGCTTTGAAGCAGCTCTTCCTTCATCAGAAGTTCCATCCATCCCGCATTTCGCGGCTTCATCGAAAGCCGGAGCACCCTTTCCATATCGTTCCTCAGCTGCGCGCGGTATGAAGCAGCGGCCTCTTCCGAAAGTCCCTGCGGATACATCAGCCTGGCGACTGCGATCTCCATCGATACTTCCGGGTCATCCGAAGAAAAAGTGCGCCGGTAGAGCCCGTCGTACTCTCTGAGCCTCAGACCGTCCGCACAGACACACTCCCTGTAACTGAAGCCGGTCCCGTCAATGCGGATATGAAAAGCCTGTGCCCTGGTGTCCTCTATACTGTTGCTCGAATATTCCGGAAAGACGAGCTGCAGGCTGCCCGAGGGATGTTCAAACATCACAAGGAGCTTCCGGTCGCTGTCCCCGAGTATCCGTCGTGCGAGCGTATAACGCTGCTCCCGCATGATCAGACGGATCTCATGCAGGCTGAAATTGGTCCGGATCGCACCGTCATGATAATCCGTGACGCTGTCGTACAATGTGAGGCGCTTCAGGCTTCCGCAAAAATAGAACGCAAACGAACGGATCTGCAGGAGACTTCGCGGAAGGCTGACCTCCTCCAGATCCGTATTCTTATCGGTAAATGCGTGCTTTCCGAGAGAAAGCACAGGAAGCCCTTCGAGCTCTTCCGGCACGCTGAGCTTTCTTGCGCTGCCTTCATAGCCAAGGACTTCCACGCCTTCCGTATCGCCTATTCTGATTTTTTCATAAATGAAAGGCATCCGGCAGATATAATGGTTTGGTTTCGTGTTATCCGGCAAAACCGGACGATGCTCCGATCAAAGGTGCTGTCTTAAGATCACCAGGTCAGCTCCAGATAAAGATCCCTGTACTGCTTTGCCGAGTTCTCCCAGGAAACATCCTTCTGCATGTCGCGGATGACCATCTCATCCCAGCGCTCGCGCTGCGTGAAATAAACGGTCTTGGAGCGGTTGACTGCGTCGAGGAGCAGTCCGGCGTCATAACGGTCGAAGCTGAACCCGTTGCCCTCGTTTGTAAATTCATTGAACGGCTGTACGGTATCCTTCAGGCCGCCGGTCTCACGGACGATCGGTACGGTTCCGTAGTGCATCGCGATCAGCTGGGTCAGTCCGCAGGGCTCGAAGAGGCTCGGGACCAGCAGTGCATCCGCACCGGCATAGATCATATGTGCCCTGGTCTCGTCGAACATGATATTGGAGCAGATCGTTCCCTTATGGACGTTCTCATAATAACGGAAAGCATCCTCATAGTATGAGTCGCCGGTACCGAGTACGACGATCTGGGTGTTGCCGTCGACGAGGTCCGGGATGATCGCATTGATCAGATCCAGTCCCTTCTGATTGGTCAGGCGCGAGATCAGGCCGATGACGTACTTGCCGCTGTCCTGCTCGAGTCCGAGCGCCTCCTGCAATGCGAGCTTGTTCGCCTTCTTTTTCTCGATAGCATCTTCCGTGCTGTACGGAGCAGCAAGCTTGTCATCAGCAGCCGGATCCCAGAGCTTTGTTTCGATACCGTTGATGACGCCGCGCAGCTTTCCGGAATGGAATCTGAGATGTGCATCCAGGTTCTCTCCGAAGAACGGAGTCTGGATCTCACCCGCATAAGTATTGCTGACAGTGGTGATCATGTTGCAGTAGGTAAGGCCTGCCTTGAGCATATTGGCATCCTTCCAGTTCTGGG
>JAFPHE010000119.1 GCA_017388745.1 Lachnospiraceae bacterium
CTGGCTTCACAGCAGAACGCGCAGGCGGCGGTGATCGAAATGTCTGAGGAAACTGCGGAGGACAGTGCAGTTGCGGAAGACAGCGCTGTAAAGAGCATAGAAGCAGAAGCTGAAGGAAAGACCAGCACTGCTGTTGCGGATGCGGTACAGGCAGCTTTGAAGGGAAAGCCGAAGACAAGTGAAACGGCTGACAAGTCTGAAGCTTCCGATGCAAAGTCCGCTTACGGTGTCCGTCTTGATGTTTCCGACATCGTAGAGGACGCAATGCCGCAGCTGGTCAGCATTACCAACACCATGGTGATCAAGCAGAACGGCTACAGCAGCCTGTTCGACTATTTCTACGGTGGCGGATATATGCAGGAGTATGAGGTCCCGGCATCGGGTTCGGGCGTTATCCTTGACAAGACCGACAGCGAACTGCTGATCGTCACCAACAATCACGTTGTGGAAGATTCCAAGGAACTTCAGGTGACCTTTATCGACGGCGAGACCGTCAATGCGGCCATCAAGGGTACCGATAATGAGGTCGACCTCGCAGTCATCGCGGTCAGCCTGGACGACATCCCGGAAGAGACCATGAATGCCATCAAGATCTCCAAGCTTCATGTCAGTGATGATCTGAAGCCCGGCCAGGGCGTCATCGCGATCGGCAATGCGCTCGGCTTCGGCCAGACCGTTACCGTCGGTTATATCTCCGCACTGAACAGAGAGATCCAGGCCGAGGGCAGCACCTACAGCGACCTGATCCAGGTCGATGCGGCTATCAACCCGGGCAACTCCGGCGGAGCTCTCCTGAACATGGACGGCGAAGTCATCGGCATCAATGTCGCAAAGCTCAGCAACACCGCGGTCGAAGGCGTGGGCTACAGCATCCCGATCTATAAGGTGACCGACGTGCTCGACAGCCTTTCCAACGCAAAGACCAAGGTCGAAGTCGAGGAAGAGAACCAGGGACGTCTCGGTATCTACATGAACACTGTTACCTCGGAGAATGCTGCGGCGTTCGGCATCCCGGCAGGCGTTATAATCACCGGATTCTCCAGTGAGGAGTTCGACGGAGTCAACCCCGACAACGTACAGAAATCCCCGGCAGAGGAAGCAGGGCTTCTCAAGAACGACATCGTGACCGCATTTGACGGTCAGAAAGTGGCAACCGCACAGCAGCTGCAGCAGCTCGTCAAGTACTATGAGGCAGGAAGCAAGGTCGATGTGACCGTACAGAGACTGAAAGACGGCGCATATGAAGAGAAGACCGTCACTGTGACGCTCGGCGGCAGAAACGATGAAAGCATCGCCAGCGAAGCGGCCAGGAAAGCCTATGAGAAGCTGAACCCGGACAACGGTGAGGAAGGCGCAGAAGAAGGTTCCGCAGACGCAGGTGACGGAAAGAAGCCCGCAAAGCCCGGCCAGAGACCCGCGAAGCCTGAAGCTGATGCAGAAGAAGGCACGGAGTCCGGAGACAATGCGGCAGGCGCTGAGGACGGTACCGGCGAGTAGATCCCGGATCAGAGCGGCAGAAGCAGCATGGACGAGCTCTACGACCTCTTCAGACAGTTCATGGACCAGTACCACTAAGCTGCGGGAAGTATGCAGCGATAACAGACTGCATAAAACATAACCTGCAGTTATGACTAAAAGTAAATTTCAGTAATATATATGCTTGACAAAGAAACCGCCTTTGGGGATACTAAAAAGTATCACAGGGGCGGTTCTTTTTGTGTTAACATGACCGCCCGGAAAGCCAAAAAAAAGATGACAGAGCATACGATCAATCACAATACAGAAGACCGGCATATGCCGGCTGAAAATCCGTTCACCGAAGCAGGGCACGGGCAGGATGCGGAAGGCCATAAGATGACCGGCAGGCTCAAACAGCTCGCGGGACGTATCCGGGAGCTGAGGGAGATCGCGGGTTTGAGCATCGGCGAGATGGCGGCGCGCACCGATACGCCGGTGGAAGAGTATATCAGCTGCGAGAACGGCGGACATGACTTAAGCTTCGCTTTTCTTTACCGCTGCGCCAACGAGCTCGGCGTCGACGTGACCGACCTGATCGAGGGCAGCAGCCCGAAGCTGAAGACCTATACCGTGACCCGTGCCGGCCACGGTCAGGAGATCGCCGAAGCGCACGAGATGATCTACTACAACATGGCGGCGGGCTTCCAGCACAGGATCGCGGACCCGTTGTACGTCGTGAGCCGCTACAGTGACCGCGCGTGCTACTCCGATATCGAGCTTACGACCCATGTCGGACAGGAGCTGGACCTCGTCATCAGCGGCACCCTGAAGGTTCAGGTCGGCGAGCACCTCGAGATCCTGCACGCCGGGGATACGATCTACTATGACAGCTCCATTCCCCACGGCATGGTCGCCGCGGACGGGAAAGACTGCGAATTCTACGCGATCGTAATGCGTCCGCACGCGGTCGCGAAATTTGCCGAGGATAATGCGGAAGATCTCGACGAGATCCGCAAGGCGGAA
>JAFPHE010000120.1 GCA_017388745.1 Lachnospiraceae bacterium
CGCACGTGAGCCTCTCTCGATGATACCGTCGGTCACGTAGCAGCCAGCGATCACGCCTACGCCGCTCGCCTTGAAAAGCTGTCTGACGATCGCACGTCCGGTGAATTTCTCCTCGTATACCGGTGCCAGCATGCCCGTAAGAGCTGCCTGCAGATCTTCGATCGCCTGGTAGATGACCCTGTAGAGACGCATGTCGATCTTTTCATGCTCCGCGGTAGATTTCGCAGTCGGATCCGGCTTGACATTGAAACCGATGATGATTGCATTGGCTGCGCTTGCGAGGTTGACGTCGGACTCGTTGATGTTGCCGACGGCGGCATGGATGACCTTGACCGCGACTTCCTCGTTGGAAAGCTTGCCGAGGCTCTGCTTGACCGCTTCCACGGAGCCCTGCACGTCTGCCTTGACAATGATCGGAAGTTCCTTGATGTTGCCTGCCTTGATCTCGTCAAAGAGGTCGTCAAGATTCATCTTCTGCTTGGTCTCTTCAAGCTTGTGCTTCTTCTGCTCCGCAATGAAGGTCTCCGCAATGCTTCTTGCTTCCTTCTCGTCGTCGCATACCATGAATACCTCGCCGGCATTCGGAACGTCATTCAGGCCCAGGATCTCAGCCGGGACGGAAGGGCCGGCCTTGCGGATCCGGTTGCCCTTGTCGTCAAGCATCGCACGGACCTTGCCGTAGCAGGCGCCAGCAGCGACATTGTCACCGACTTTAAGAGTACCCTTCTGTACCAGGACGGTCGCCACGGGGCCGCGTCCCTTATCGAGCTGTGCCTCAATGACAAGGCCTCTCGCATTACGGTTCGGGTTCGCTTTGAGCTCAAGGACGTCTGCCACCAGCAGGATCATGTCGAGCAGATCGCTGATGCCTTCGCCCGTCTTGGCAGAGACCGGGCACATCGGCGTGGAGCCGCCCCATTCCTCTGCGATCAGTCCGTACTCTGTCAGCTCCTGCTTTACCATGTCCGCATTGGCGGTCGGCTTATCCATCTTGTTGATGGCTACGACGACTTCAACGCCTGCGGATTTTGCATGGTTGATCGCCTCGATCGTCTGCGGCTTGACGCCGTCATCCGCCGCGACGACAAGGACTGCGATATCCGTCGACTGTGCGCCTCTTAAACGCATCGCGGTAAATGCCTCATGGCCCGGGGTATCCAGGAAGGTGATCTCCCTGTCTCCCGCCTTGACCACGGAAGCACCGATATGCTGGGTAATGCCGCCGGCCTCGCGGCTGGTGACATTGGTGTTGCGGATCGCATCCAGAAGGGAGGTCTTACCATGGTCAACGTGGCCCATGACGCAGACGACCGGGTTGCGGGTGACCATCTTCTCAGTGTCTTCCTCATCTTCCTTCAGAAGCTCTGCAATGACATCTTCCGCCACTTCACGTTCACAGAGGATGTCGTATTCCATCGCGATCTCTTCCGCTTCCTCGTAGCTTAAGTCCGTATTGGGCGTGACCATCTTGCCTGCGAGGAAAAGTTTCTTGACGATAACGCTCGGCTGCATATGGAGCTTGTCCGCAAGATCCTTGATCGTAAGCTTCTCCGGAATAACGATGACCTTGATCTCCTCTTCCGGCTGTTCCTTCTTCGGTTCGGGTCTGATAAACGCGCCCTTGCCGGTCTTCGGATTCTTGGATGCGGCGATATCGTCTACATATTTATCTTTTCTGTCTTTCTTGTCTTTGCCGGCAAAAGCATTTCTGCCGCGGCTGCCTGCATTTTTATTCTGTGAAGGGTCGAATGCCGGTGCCGCTGCACCTCCGCGTCCTCCCTGAGCGGGTCTTCCGCCGGGTGCAGGCCTTCCGCCCTGACCGGTCCTGCCGCCGGGGGCTGCCTGTCCGCGCGCGATAAAGGTCCTGCCGCCTTCGCCCTGGGCTCTTCCTCTGCCCTGGCCTGCCTGGCCCTGACCGTCACGGCGCATACCCTGTCCCGGTGCGCCTTCACGTCTGCCCTGTGCAGGCCTTCCGCCTTCACCCTGCGGGCGCGGTCTCCTCTGTCCCGGTGCGCCTTCAGTACTGCGCTGCGCAGCAGCTTCTTTACGCGCCTGACGGGATGCCTCGGCGATGACAGCTGCAGCATCATAGTTCGCATAGGATTTGACGATCCTTACCTTTGGAAGAGCTCCATCCTGGGGTGCCGCGGTCTCGGCTGCCTGTTTTTTTGCTCTGGAAGCAGGTCTTGCCGTCTCGGCTTTATCAGCGGATCCGGTATCAGCTGCTTTCTCTTCAGCCCTGACAGCTTCAGTCTCTTTGGCTGCAGCCGGCGTTTCTTTAACTTCCGCTGCGGTCTCCTTTACTTCTGCTGCCGCTTCTTTTACTTCTGCAGCGCTTTCCTTCGATTCCGCAGCTGCAGGAGCCTCAACTGCCGCTGCCGCGGTCTCCTTTACGGTCTCCGCCGCCTCAGCTTTCCCGGCCGCTTCTTTTGCCGCTGCTGCCTCCGCAGCCGCTGCGGCTGCTGCAGCCTCACGAAGCGCTTCTTCCTGCACATTCGGCTGTGCGGGCTGTACTTCCGCGGCCGGACGTGCCGCCTTCGGCTGCGCGCCGAACACAGCAGGCTTGACCGGTTTTGTTCCTGCCGGAAGTGGTCTGGGTCTCTTTACAGCAGACTGAGTAGAAGCGGGCTGGCCTTCCGCAGGTCTCCGCTTTCTCTCTGAGCTTCCGTCGGCTGCACTCTTCAGTCTTTTCGGGAGTTCCTTGATGCTGGTTGAATTCTGTTTTCTGAAAACGACATTCAGCTTTTTGCGCGGAGCCGCAGGGCTTCCGCTTCCTTCCGCCGCGCTTCCTTCCTGTTTTCTGGCAGGTGCCCCTTGCCGCTTCAGATCCTTTTCATTATTCTCATTGGTCACAAGCATTTCCTCCCTTTTCGATAAGTGTGATCATACTCTTCGCAAATCCCTGATCTTCCACGGTCAATGAAGCTCTTTCGCCGCGTCCGATCATATGTCCCAGTGCTTCTTTCGTGAATCCTGTCTCAATGACCGGTATGTTCCGATGTCCGCACATATCCGTAAACTTTTTAATACTTCCTTCAGAGGCGTCCGATGCCAGCAGGCACAGCTTTGCCTTTCCTCCGCGCACCGACTGCTCCGCGGCAAACTCACCGCTTTTGACGGCCCCTGCTCTTGCAGCCAGACCGATCATTCCCTGAAGCTTCCTTTCAGCCGAGATCGTTTCCTGTTTTTTCAACCGGGATCACCCCGCTTTTTTCAGGCCTGTTCTCCGTCTTCCGGAGCATCCTCGTATGCTTCTTCAACGGGACCGTCTTCGGCGTACTCTTCGTCAGCGTACTCGCCATCCTCGTATTCTCCGCCGGCATACTCGCCTTCGTAGTAGCCGTCTTCAGCATACTCTCCGTCCTCGGAAAGCTGCATGCCGAGTTCTTCGAGCAGTCCGGACTCCTCCGCCTGGCTCTCGGACTTGATGTCGATCTTATAACCTGTAAGCTTCGCGGCAAGGCGGGCGTTCTGGCCTTCCTTACCGATGGCAAGTGACAGCTGGTAGTCCGGCACGATAACGACTGCTTCTCTGGAATCCTCATCCGCCACGACGCAGATGACCTTTGCCGGGCTCAGTGCGTTTTCAATGAGGAATGCCGGGTTGTCGTCCCAGTTGATGATATCGATCTTTTCGCCGCCGAGCTCGTCAACAATGGAGTTGACCCTTGTACCGTTGACGCCTACGCATGCGCCGACCGGATCAACGTTCTCATCGTGGGAAACAACAGCCATCTTAGTACGGGATCCCGCCTCACGCGCGATCGCCATTACTTCGACCACGCCTTCCTTGATCTCGGATACTTCCTCCGTGAAAAGGCACTTGACCAGATCCGGATGGGTACGTGAAACCGAGATACGCGGTCCCCGCGGGTTGTTCTTTACTTCCAGAAGATAGACACGGATACGCTGGTTGGGCTTCAGTGTCTCGCCCTTGATCTGCTCGTTCTCCGCAAGGATCGCATCCGCTTTCCCGAGGTTGATGCTGATATTGCGTCCGAGATTGCGCTGTACAACGCCCGTCATGATGCCGTGCTCATGTTCAAAGAAGTCACGGTACAGCGAATTCCTCTCCTCTTCACGGATCTTCTGCACGATCACGCCCTTTGCGTTCTGGGTCGCGATACGTCCGAATTTCTGGGAATCGATGCTGATGTCCACGGTATCGCCGATCTGTGCCTTCTTGTCGATCATCATCGCGTCCGGAAGGCTGATCTCTTCGACCGGATCCTCTACCTTATCAACGACTCTCTTGGTCTGGATGATCCTGTACTCATAAGTATCCTTGTCAATGCTTACGGTGCAGTTGTCAGCCTTGCCGAAGTGGTTCTTGCAGGCTGTCAGCAGTGAGCTCTCGATGGCCTCAAGCAGTGCCTCCTTGGGAATGTTGCGTTCCTTGCCGAGGATCTCCAGTGCTTCTTTTAATTCGGTGTTCATGTCTGTCTCCTTTATACTTCGTTCAGAAATCCTTTGGAGCATACCTCAAGCGTGTATGCTTCCTGGATGAAGTCTTCCTTATCAAGCCATTTGCTAAGGTATCGCGATACCTTCGCGCAATCGTTGATCCCGACGCCGGGTACGGCCGGTCCTTCTTCGCTCCCTGCTTCTTCGCCGAGCAGTTCCGCGACTTCCTCGCCCGGGGTGGGAAGCGCTTCTTCTTTTGCCGCCTGCCGTTCCTCTTCCGCTGCCGCGGCTCTTGCTTCCGTCTCTTCTTCCGTCAGGTCAATGTACAGCCGCAGGTACCAGTTGTGCTCCTCTTCCACAAATTCCGACTTCAGCAGTGTAAATCCGTTCTTCGCAAGATACGGCGTAATAAACGAGTCCACACGGGTCAAATAATTCCGGCTCATGAAAAATCTCTCCTATCACAGACTGAGGAGTGGGCCTCTGCCCACTCCTCAGTCAATTGTTTATTCATTACCATGCATGATTTTACCATCAAAATACTGATAATGCAAGTATTTTCGGCAGGACACGCTTCCCTGCCTTATTCCTGCGGCACTTCCGCAGACTTTTTGCCCTTTGTTCCGGGCTTCTGCCAGCTGATGAAGTCGCAGTCCTTGTTCTCGCAGGCATAGAAGAGCCTGCCTTTTTTCGTGCGTCGTTTGATGATCTCTCCGCCGCATTTCGGACATCTTACTCCGGCCTTTTCCAGAAGCGGCCTGGTGTTGCGGCATTCCGGAAATCCGGGACATGCAAGGAACTTGCCGTGCGGACCGTACTTGATGACCATGTTCCTTCCGCACTTGTCGCAGATGACATCTGTCACTTCATCCGCAACCTTGATGCGGCCGAGTGTTTCCCTCGCCTTCTGCACGGACTGGTCCAGATCAGGATAAAACTCCGATACAAGTTCTTTCCAGTTCTCCCTTCCCTCGGCGATATTGTCGAGGCGTTCCTCCATACGTGCTGTAAAACCGGTGTCAACGATATTGGGGAAGGAGCTGACCATCAGTTCATTCACGGCCATGCCGAGTTCCGTTGCATAAAGATTCTTCTTTTCCTTTGCCACGTAGCTGCGGCCGAGAAGTGTGCCGATCGTCGGTGCATAGGTCGAAGGTCTGCCGATGCCGTCCTCTTCAAGAGCGCGTACCAGCGTTGCTTCGGTATAATGTGCAGGCGGCTCCGTGAAATGCTGGTTGTCCTTTACTTCGGCAAAACGGATCGTCATGCCCTCTTTCAGGAAACTTAAATCCTGCTTCAGCTCCTCATCGTCCTTGTCCTGCCGGTAGACCTTTAAGAACCCGTCAAATTTGAGCTTAGATCCGGCTGCGGTAAAGACATGGCTGTCCTTTACGAGACGGACCGTCGTCTGGGCATAGACTGCCGAATTCATGCGGCTTGCAACGAAGCGCTTCCATATCAGCTGGTAAAGGCGGAATTCATCATTCGCGAGCTTTTCCTTCAGCTTTGCAGGTGTCTCCGTGATCTCCGTCGGACGGATGGCCTCATGCGCATCCTGGACGTTGCCGCCGGTCTTGCCTGCAGCGGAACGGTGGGAAACATAGCCTTCGCCATATTCCGCGGCGATGTAGGTCTTTGCTGCTGCAACGGCCGCATCGCTGACACGGATGGAGTCGGTACGAAGATAGGTGATCCGTCCGTCTTCATAAAGTTTCTGTGCGATCCTCATGGTCTGCTGCGTGGACAGATTGAGGCTTC
>JAFPHE010000121.1 GCA_017388745.1 Lachnospiraceae bacterium
AGCCTCGGGATCAGCTGAACGAGCGAGGTCTTGCCGCAGCCGGTCGGGCCGAGGATGCCTACGGTCTCGCCCGGTTCGATCGTAAAGGAGACATGCTGCAGAACGGAATTGTCGTCATCCGAAGAGCCGGAAGCATTCTTTCCGGGCATACCGCTTCCCGCTTTCGGCATGGCCACGGATGTGGTCTCATCATCTGCCACGCGGTCTTCATCCGGATAGGTGAAGCTCACGTCCCTGAATTCGATGCGGCCGCTCTCCACTTCCTTGTCCTTCCTGGACGCACGGCTGTCATCGAGGTCGGGCGTAAAGTCCATGACCTCGGACACACGCTTGAAGGAAGCCATGGATCTTGCCGACTGCAGGATGATCATGGCGAGCATCATCAGGGAGATCAGGATCTGCGTCACATAGGTGATGAAAGCGGTCAGATCGCCCACAAGCATCCTTCCCGCAATGATCCGGTTGCCGCCGAACCAGACGACCGCGACCGCCGTAAGGTTCATAAAGAAAGTCATGACCGGCATCGTCAGGATGACCGTATTCATGGCGTCGAGCGTGCGCTGTTTGAGCTCGTCGTTAAGGCCTGTGAACTTCTCCCGCTCATGGTCTTCACGCACGAAGGATTTGACCACGCGCACATTGGTCAGCGTCTCCTGGATGCCGTTATTGAGCGAATCCAGCGCGGTCTGCATCCTGGTGAACTGCGGATAGGCCCTCCGCATGATCATGAAAATGCTTATGCCAAGCATCGGGATGACGATCAGCAGGATCAGTGCAAGCTCCCGGTTCAGAAGCATTGCCATGATAAAGCCGCCCACCAGCATGCCGGGGCTCCGGAGAGCCATGCGGAGCGCCATCATGACCATCATCTGGATCTGCTGCAGGTCATTGGTCAGGCGCGTGACCAGGGAGCCGGTCGAAAAATCGTCCAGATCCGCGAAGGAAAAACGCTGGACCTTGGAAAAGAGCTCACTGCGGAGATCTCCTGTAAAGCCCACGGAAGCACGCACGGAAAAATAGCCGCCGAGCACGCCGCCGCATACCATCAGGAGGCATGCGCCGAGCATGATGCAGCCGATCTTTAAGATATATCCGATGTCGTGATTGGCTACGCCGTTATTGATGATCATCGACATCAGACGGGGGATCCAGACTTCGCCGAATACCTCCGTCAGCATCATGATCGGGCCGACGATAAAGAAAAACAGATAGGGTTTGATGTATCGGGTGTATTTTTTCATTTTTACCTTCAGTCAGGAAAATGCTGATGCTTCAGCGGCCGTCACGCCTGCCGTCTGCTGTTGCGGTTGTAGATGGCGATCAGTCCTTTCATGAGCAGGTGCTCATCCGCCATGATCATATGTCTGCAGTAGGGGATGACGAGTCCCGCGTACTCGCCGGAAGCGATGACTTCGGCGTCCTGCTCCGTTTCCTCCAGGATCCGGTCGATCATCCCGTCGGTCATGGCGGCCATGCCGATGATGACGCCGCTCTGCATGCTGTCCGCCGTGTTGCTTCCGATCAGGCGGGCCGGACGATGCGCCGCGATCTCCGGGAGGAACGCCGTGTTGTTTGCAAGGCCGTCAAACGACATACGCACGCCGGGCGTGATGGTGCAGCCGCGGAACGCTTTCTGCTCATCAATGTACGAGATCGTCGTGGTGGTCCCGAAATTGACGATGATCAGCGGTGCGCCGTAATGGCGGATACCGGCAGCTGCTGCCGTCAGCAGGTCGGCGCCGAGCTCCCCCGGATCGTCCGTGCGGATGTTGACGCCGGTCTTCAGTCCCGGCGCCACTTCCAGGATCTCCCGGTGGATCAGGTTCGTAAGGACTCTGCGGATCACATCTGTCAGCGGCGGTACGCATGAGGAAATGATGCCGCCGTCAAAGATCTGCCCGCCCAGACCGTGCAGTTCCAGAAGCTGCCGGATGATGATCGTATACTCAGTTGCGGTCTTCCGGAGATCGGAAGAAATGGAATCCTCGAAGACGATACGGCCGTTTTCCTGATCGGCGCCGCCGATAAAGATCTTGCTGTTTTCTATAATGACTGTCAGGATCATGAAAGCCTCCTGTCCGCATATCAGATAATATAAAGGATCGCCTGGCACTTTGCGTGCTCATGATCCCTCCCGTACCATCTAATCATACCTATTTCCACTTTCAAATTCAATATGAAAATCCGTATTAACCCCTTGACAAACGGCGTTTAATTATTTATCATAGATAAGCACTGTCGGGGCCGGCATCTGTTCGCAGATACTGCTTTGACCGTACGTGAGCCAGTAGCTCAGCTGGATAGAGCATGCGCCTTCTAAGCGCAGGGTCGGGGGTTCGAATCCCTTCTGGTTCGTGGATCATCACCGTGGAAGGGTCAAACCGATATACCACGGCCGGTCCTAACTGAATATGGTGGGTGTGGCGCAGTTGGCTAGCGCGTCAGATTGTGGCTCTGAAGGCCGAGGGTTCGAGTCCCTTTACCCACCCGAAAGAAAACCTTATCCCAAAGCATCAGCTGAAGGATAAGGTTTTTTGTCTGTTTCGTCAGTTTTTTCCGGCGGCAGTTTACTTCTCCTGCTTCACCTGCCCCAGACTCTCCGCCGCAGCAGCCAGTTCATCCCTGATATGGATATGCTGCGGGCAGACCTCCTCGCATTTTCCGCAGCGGATGCATTCCGCAGCCTGCTTCCTTCCGGCATGCCCTACCAGGAAGCCTTCTCTTTCCTTCGCCTTCTGCAGATTGCCGAAAAGTGTCAGGAGATTCTTTGCCGAGAAGGATCCGGAGATGCCGATTTCCATGGGACATACCTTTGCGCAGTAATCGCAGCTGGTGCAGGGGATCGTCAGGATCTTCGCAAGCTCCTCCCTGGCCTTTTCGATACAGGCCCTCTCCCCGTCACTTAAGCCGTTGAAATCCTTCATGAAGGAGAGATTGTCCTCCATCTGGGATATGTCGCTCATTCCGGAAAGCACCACGAGGACCCCCTCGAGATCGGCGGCAAAGCGGATCCCCCAGGAAGCCGGCGACAGATCCGGGGCAAAGCCCTTCAGGATCTTTATTACAGAAGCTGGCGGTGCGGCAAGAAGCCCGCCTTTTAAGGGTTCCATGACGATGATTGGGATGTTATGCTTTCTCGCAACTTCATAGACACCCCTGGACTGGATCACGGGATCCGTCCAGTCAAGATAGTTGATCTGGAGCTGCACAAACTCCGCATCCGGGTGTGCTGTCAGGATCTCCTCAAGCTCTTCGGGCGTCGAATGGAAAGAGAATCCGTAATGCCTGATCTTTCCCTCAGCCTTCTTCTCCTTCACAAAGTTCCACATATCGAAGTCATCGAAGAAATGCGTCCGGTGCTCTCCCAGGTTATGGAGCAGGTAAAAATCAAAATATCCCGCTCCGGTCCGTTCGAGCGAAGTCTCAAACTGCCTGATCGCATCCTCTCTCGACTCGCATTTGATCCAGGCGGCATTCTTGGTGGCAAGCTGAAAGCTCTCCCGCGGATACCGCTCCACCAGCGCCTCGCGGATCGCTTCCTCCGATCCCGGATATGCCCAGGCGGTATCAAAATATGTGAAGCCCGCCTCAAGGTATTTGTCCACCATGACCTTGACCTGCTCCACATCGATCGCCTCATCCTTCCGCGGAAGACGCATCAGTCCGAAGCCGAGTTTCCTGATCTCCTGTTCAAAGTAAGCCATATAAACCTCCTTGCTTTCCTTGTCACATTCCCGTCTGTTGTCATGGATTATACCATCCCGGCGGTATTGAATAAACAGCTTTTCATACCCGGGCATTGTTTATATCTGCGACAAGATCATCGTGCTTCATTCCCGTGTTTTCGCCTTGACATCCCATGCGGAAATACTCTATTATATTATAGCGTGAACGAAGGGCCATCGCCAAGCGGTAAGGCACAGCACTTTGACTGCTGCATTCGTGGGTTCAAATCCCGCTGGCCCTGTGACTGTG
>JAFPHE010000122.1 GCA_017388745.1 Lachnospiraceae bacterium
GACCGGAACTTCCCGCCTCAGGGCTTTTCTTCAGTTCCGTGACGATATCCGAAACATAATCAAAACGCCTGTTCTTCTCAAAAGGCTGCGGATCTTTTCCCAGCGGATCCCCGGTAAATGCGTTCCGAAGCGGTTTCTGCGGCTTTTCAAGCGTCGAGATACCGTTCACGACATGCTCCTGTCTTGTAAGCGCAGCGTTCAGAGCGCTGCGCACTGCGTCGTAAACGGCGCGGCTGTCCGAAAAGCGCACCTCGACCTTGCGCGGATGGACATTGACATCCACATCCTCCGGGGCAAGTTCTACGTTAAGTACGACCATCGGGAAGCGGTGCATCATGAGAAACGGCGCATATGCATCTTCAGCCGCTTTCCGCAGCACCTCGGATCGTATCGGCCTGCCGTTTACGAAAAACACCTCAAAATCACGTTTGCTGCGTGCAATGACCGGTTTTGCAGCAAACCCACACACATGTATCTTTCCTGCAGCCTGCTGACGTTCCTGCAGCTCATGCCGCATTGCAGGATCAAAAAAATAGTCAGCCATGCGGTCTGCTGCACTCGCCGTCTCCCGGTGCGGTTCCCTGCGAAAAACCTGTCTTCCGTCATTCTTCTGTTCTTTCCGGAAGACAGAATCGATCACACCGTCCGATGCTGTATCCGAACCGCTTTGTCCGAATGGTCCAGAATTATCGACCTCTATCAGGTTTTGAGCAGCTTCCTGTCCGTAGATCAGGTAGATCACGTCCTTCAATTTCCCGTTGCCGCTTGTGTGAAGCATGCTGCGGCCGTCCACGATCAGAGAGATACTGATCCCGGGATGTGCAAGAGCAGCCTTTTCCACGGTATCGATAACGTAGGAATTCTCGACAGCCGCAGACTTCAGAAACTGCCGTCTGACAGGAACATTTGCAAGAAAGTCACGCACGACTACTGTTGTGCCGACCGGTGCGCCGATCTCGGAAGCCCGTTCACTGCCTTCCGAGATCCGGTATTGAAGTCCTGTTATTTCATCTGCTGTTCGTGAGATAAGTTCCGTGTCAGAGACAGCTGCGATCGATGCAAGCGCCTCACCGCGAAATCCCATCGTCCGGATATGCTCAATGTCTTCCGCCGTCATCAGTTTTGATGTTGCATGACGGATGAACGCCTTCGGTATCTCATTTTTGGCGATCCCGCATCCGTTATCCGTTACACGGATCAGTTCCAGCCCGCCGCCGCGCACCTCTATGCTGACAGCATCCGCGCCGGCGTCGATCGCATTATCGAGAAGTTCCTTGACAACGCTTTCCGGCCGTTCTGCAACTTCGCCTGCAGCGATCTTATCAATTGTCTCTTTACTAAGAACATGTATCATAGTCGTTCTCTGCCCTGTTGGTCCTGTAGATGACGAGCTGTACTGCAGGCTGTCAGTCATTCTGTTTCATTTATTTCTTCAGTTTCTCCTGCAGCTCGTTCAGAAGGAAAAACGCCTCCATCGGAGTGAGATGTGTCATATCCGTTTCCAGGATCCGTTCACACGCTGCTTTCTGCGCCTGCTGCTCGCGCTTTGAAACATCTCCACCCAGTGAAAGTGCCTGCTGCGACGCTGCTTCATTAAAGTCCGGTGCCTCGGAAGGGGTGTCGATCTTTGCCGCCGCGTTTGCAATATCGGACATACTGAGCTGCTCCGCGATCTCATTCGCACGGTCGGTCACCTCCGCAGGAACGCCTGCGAGCTTTGCAACTGCGATACCGTAGGATTTATCAGCGCCTCCCGGTACGATCTTTCGGAGGAATATCAGATCATCCGCATTTTCTTTGACCGCAATGCAGTAATTGTGTACACCGCGGATCTTGCCTTCAAGCTCCGTCAGTTCATGATAATGTGTCGCAAAAAGCGCCTTAGCTCCGAGCTTTTTACGATCGCTGATGTATTCGACGACTGCCCATGCAATACTCAGACCGTCATAAGTCGAAGTTCCGCGTCCGATCTCATCAAGGATCAGCAGGCTTTTAGACGTCGCATTCCTCAGGATATTGGCGACTTCCGTCATTTCCACCATAAACGTCGATTGTCCGCTCGCGAGGTCATCCGAAGCGCCGACCCTCGTAAAGATCCTGTCGCAGATCGCGATATCCGCCGAACGAGCCGGTACAAAAGAGCCGATCTGCGCCATCAGTGTTATCAGAGCGACCTGACGCATATAGGTCGACTTTCCGGCCATATTCGGGCCGGTAATGATTGCTATTCGGTCTGCCCCGTTATTCAGCAGGGTATCATTCGCGATAAAACTCCCGTCCCTCAGCATGAGCTCTACAACAGGATGCCTGCCGTCTCGGATATCGATCCTGCCCTGTTCATTGATTTTGGGACAGACGTAGCGGTTTCGGGTCGCGACACTCGAAAGCGAGCAGAGAACATCGAGGTACGCGAGTGCCTTCGCGCTCTGCTGGATCCTCACCGCTTCGCCGGCGACCCTGTCCTCGATCTCAAGAAACAGGTCATATTCGAGAGTCTTCAGTTTTTCATCGGCACCCAGGATATCGGAGGACAGCTCCTCCAATCGTCCCGTCGTGTATCGTTCCCCGGTCGTCAGTGTCTGCTTCCTGAGGAAATAGTCCGGCACCTGCGATCTGAAGGAGTTGCTCACTTCGATGCAGTATCCGAAATTTTTGTTGTATTTTACTTTAAGAGTGCGGATACCCGTCTTTTCCCGCTCATCGTTTTCAAGCTCCAGCAGCCATTTGCGCCCCTCGGTCTTGGATGCGCGAAGGCGGTCCACATCCTCGTTATAGCCTGTCAGGATCATGCCGCCGTCTCTCACGGAGGCCGGTGCCTCAGGATCGATCGACATCTCCAGAAGGGAACAAAGATCCGACAGCGGATCCAGTTCGTCTCCGATCCTCTGCAGAAGTCCCGCATCAAAGCCCGTAACCAGGTTTTTGATTGCAGGAAGCATGCTTATGGACTGTCTGAACGCCAGGAGATCCAGTGCATTCGCACGGCGGGTACTGAACTTCGCAAGCAGACGCTCCAGGTCATAGACCGGACGCAGGTATTCCATGATCTCTTCACGGTCGATGAACCGCTCATTCAGATCCCGAACCGCTTCCTGCCTCTCTTCGATCTGGTCTTTTTTCAAAAGCGGCTGGGAGATCACGGTACGTAAAAAACGTGAGCCCATTGCGGTCTTCGTTTTGTCGAGAACCCAAAGCAAAGTGCCCTTCCGGTCCTTGTCACGCATGGATTCAAGCAGTTCGAGGTTCCGCATGGTCGCCGTGTCGATGACCATGTATTCGGAAGTGCTGTATGGATGGATCGCAGTGATATACTCGACGCTGGAAAACTGTGTGTCATAGACATATCTCAGGACCGCTCCTGCAGCAAGCACACCGGCAAACATATCTCCGAGACCAAGGCCTGTTGTATTTGCATGGAAGTGTTCTTCCAGGAGCTCATTGCATCGTACTTCGTCAAAGTACCTTGCGGGGACTTCCGAAGGCGTGACGCCCCAGCGGTCCCGGATCATTCCGACATCGGCACCGCTTAAAAGGAATGCCGCGTCGCAGATCAGTTCCGAAGGCATGAAACGGTTGATCTCGTCATACAGCTCTTTCAGTTCCGTGACCTGCGTCACGTAATAATCGCCGGTGCTGACGTCGATCGCACTGATACCGAATGCCTCGAGCACATAGCTTATACACATCAGATAGTTGTTGCGGCTGTCGTCGAGTGCTTCATTTTCCGTGAGCGTACCCGGTGTCACAACACGGATAACAGAACGCTTCACAAGGCCTTTTGCAAGCTTCGGATCCTCGACCTGTTCTCCTATCGCGACCTTATAACCTTTCCGCACGAGACGGGCAATATAGTTATCCGATGCATGGAACGGGATACCGCACATAGGCGCGCGTTCCTCCATGCCGCAGTCCTTGCCTGTCAGCACAAGATCCAGTTCTTCCGAAGCGATCCTGGCATCGTCGAAAAACATCTCGTAGAAGTCGCCGATCCGGTAAAACAGGATACAGTCGGGGTATTCTTTTTTTGTCTCCAGATACTGCTGCATCATCGGCGACAGCTTCCGGATCTGCTCAGGTGTCAGTGTCATGTGTGCTCCGTTTAAGTATATGTTTTCTGCGCTTCAGACTGTGAAAGGGTGTACGCATGCTCATACCAGGCTTCCCGTATAGTAAAAGCCATGGCTTTCCTCAAGTCTTACCTGCCTTACCGTGCCGATCAGCCGCTGCTGGTCTTCCGGTTCAGCTGCAACGTGCACTGTCGTGCCGTTTTCGAGTTTTCCGGTGATCATCATCGGATCATATTCGCTGACATCTTCAAAGAGGACCGGCAGTGTCTCCCCGCGGAAGCGTTCCAGGCTCTCCGCCGCGATCCGGTTCTGCAGTTCGAGCAGACGGTCAAAGCGATCCTTGACATCTGCTTCATCGACCTGGTAATCAAAGGATGCCGCAGGCGTACCCTCACGTTTACTGTAAATAAAGGTGAACGCCGCGTCAAACCGTACCTTTTCGACGACATCAAGTGTCTCGAGAAAATCTTCTTCAGACTCACCGGGAAATCCAACGATGATGTCTGTTGTGATCACAATGTCGGGCATGGCCTCTCTGAGATGCGCAGCCCTGTCCAGAAACCGCTCCTTATCATAATGCCGGTTCATACGTTTCAGGATCCGTGACGATCCTGACTGAAGCGGCAGATGGAACTGATGGCACACATGTTTTGATTTTGCCATCACTTCGATCAGTTCATCCGACAGATCCTTCGGATGCGAGGTCATAAAGCGGATGCGCTCGATCCCGGTCTCTTCCGCTAGATCATCCACTTTCTGAAGAAGCTCGGGAAAGCTCATAAACACTGATTCCTCTGAAGAAATACCGCGGTACGAATTAACGTTCTGTCCCAACAGCATGATCTCTTTCACGCCTTCACCGGCGGCCCTGCGAATCTCTTCGAGGATTTCTCCCGGTGTGCGGCTCTTTTCACGCCCGCGCACATACGGCACGATGCAGTAGGAACAGAAATTGTTGCAGCCGAACATGATGTTGATTCCCTGTTTGAACGGGAATTTGCGCTGCTGCGGCAGGTCCTCGACGATGTCGCCGCTGTCCTGCCATACGGATACGACCGGCTTGCGGTAAAGCTTCTCAAGGTCTTTTTGAGTTCCGGTATTGCCGCCGTAACGAAGAAGTTTCTCATACCGCTCATGATCCGCTGACGAATCCGTCAGAACCGCATTTCCTGCATGAACCGCTTCCAGACTGTCTACCATGCCCAGGCGCTTCCGATGCAGCATGAACAGAAGTTCCGGAAACTTATAGAGATTATGCGTACCGAAGATCAGATCGACATATGCGTACTTCTGACGGAGCTTTGCAACCTCATCCGATTCCTGCATCATACAGCCGCAGACTGCAATGATCCTCTCCGGATGCGACTTTTTCATGTTCTTGAGCCTGCCCAGCCTGCCGTAGAGGTGCTCATTGGCATTTTCACGTACCGTACATGTATTAAAAATAACAAAATCGGCATTTTCTTCATCATCCGTCATCTCATAGCCGGCTTCTTCAAGGATGCCGGTGAGTTTCTCGGAATCTCGGGCATTCATCTGGCAGCCGAAGGTCACGACCGCCGCAGTGAGAGGCTTCACATCTGCATCATGGGACTGATCTTGAGCATCTGACGCGCCGGGATTTCCGAGCGCCTTCAATTGAGCGATGAAATAATGCTGTCTCTCAGGCTCCTTTTCAGGTGCCGCGGAAAGAACATCGTTCCCGAGAAAGCGGATAAGGTCATTTCCGATATATCTGCTGGAATTGTTTTCAAAAGAATTCATTCTGTTATCCATACTTAAGTCAAAAGTTTCGTAACTGTTGTCCGATCCATAGCGGTGTCAGCTCAGCCTGTCTGCAAGCTCGGCAAAGGAACCGATACGGGCATCCCTTAAGTCTTCCGGCACTTCGCCAAAGCCGTAGGACGCCCAGATGAAACCCACGCCGGCCCGGCGCGAGCTGAGCGCATCTTTCAGAATGTCACCGACATAGACAGGTTTTTTAAGTCCGAATCTTTCCATGATGATATGGATCGTCCGGTCTTTTTCCACACCGGTATCGCCGTAGCTGAGCCAGCCCTCAAAGAGCTTCCCTGTACCCGAAAAGCCCGTGAAAAGCTCAATATAGCCCTTTTCACAGTTTGAAACGATAAAGAGCCGGTATCTTTTCTTCAATGTGTTCAGTGTCTCCTGCACCAGCGGATAGACCTCAGCCCCCTCCCTGCGGAGGAAATCGTACTCGTACTCCATGGAACGCCAGACCATGTACTCGTAAATGGTCTCGATATCTTCCTCAGCGGCGGAGGACTCCTGATCACCCATCTGAGGACCGCCGTCTGCTTCGTCACTGCTGTATCGGGCCGCATCAAGGCATTTCATTCCGGCAAAGCCCGACGGTTCTTTCCGTTCACTCATATGCTCTGCAAGCATGCCGTCCCCGGATAAGGAATGTCGGAAACAACGAAGAAAATCATTTGGGCAAAGCCCGTCAAGCACCGGATAAAGATGGTGAAAGATCTCGATTGTCGGCTGTCCGAGTTCGCCCATGATCTGCTCTTTGGTAAAGCTCTTCGGCGCGAGACCGAAACATTCATAAAACTCCTCCGATGCCGCGCTGTACGCTTTTGCAAGCGTTCCGGTCGCATCCCAGAGCGTGCCGTCCACATCGAATATAATGGAATCAAACTTTTTCATGCCTGCACCCGCGATCAGTACTCCCGGCGGGGGTTGAATCTGTCGCCGAGGTTGGTGACGGAACCGTCATCTTCCTTTATGTCAATATTATCCAGGTTGCTCCTTAAAGAAGCGCGAACAGCGGCAATGTACTTCTGACGAAGCTCTGCCTGCTCGTTCTTTTCAGCGGGCGTAAGCCCTGCAGGGGTCTTTGATTTGTGAAAAAGCTCGTTGATCCTGTCAAGGTCCTGTTGTGTCACAAACTGCATATCATGTCTCCATATAAAAAACTAATGTTTTGAAACATCAAGATCATCGATGACCGCAAGTGCCGTCCGGACCCCGTCGATTGCAGCGGATGTAATACCGCCTGCATAACCGGCACCTTCTCCGGCAGGGTACAGTCCTTCCATGACGATGCCGCCGGTCTGCGCCTGTCTTTCCTTTGTCCTTACGATGCGTACCGGGCTGGATGTCCTGGCCTCAACTCCTGCGATCACCGCCCTGGGATCATCATAACCGGGGATCGTCCGTCCGAAAGCCTTCATGCCGTCAAGGACCGCTTCCGTTACGTATTCCGGCAGCATGCCCCGCACATCCGCAGCTGCAGCATAGCCTTTAAAGCAGGGCGAAAACCCTTCCCACAAATCTGCGCGGCTTTCCCCGGCCGATAAGCAGGTGTCTCCGGATTCCCATACGCCCGAAGGATCTTTTACACCGTCTGCGAACTCCCCATAAGTCTCATAAGGTATGATCCCGTCAAGCGCACTGTATGCGGCTTCCTCAAGCCGTCTCTGAAAAGCGAGACCCGAAAGCGGATCATTCTCCTTCATATAGTCTTCCGGAGTCACGTTGACGATCAGTGCCGAGTTTGCCGTTCTGCTGTCGCGTCTGTGGAAGCTCATTCCATTGATACAAAGGCGCTTCTCCTCCGATGAGCTGTTGACGACATATCCGCCCGGGCACATACAGAAACTGTAGACGCTCCGGTCGTTGGTTGCGTGATGCGTCAGCTTATAAGGGGACGGCCCGAGCACGGCGACCTTATCGGAAAGGCGGTCGCTTCCGTACATTGCCCGGTCGATCAGCGCCTGCGGGTGCTGTACTCTTACACCGACCGCAAAAGGCTTCGGTTCCAGACTGATCCCTTTTGCATAAAGCATCTCATAAGTGTCCCGCGCACTGTGCCCCGTCGCAAGTATTGCGTGGCTGCACTCGATCCGCTGGCGGGTGCCGGATCTCACGTCCGTATACAGTACTGCCGTGATCTGCCTGAAGTCTTCTCCGTTTTCGTTCTGATCCTTCTCTTCATATTCGAAACCGTCAAAACGGGCATGAAAACGGTATTCACCGCCTGATTCTTCCACAAAACGGCGGATGTTGCGTATGATCCCGATCAATACGTCCGTACCGATATGCGGCTTCTGGTCATAGAGGATACTCTCATCAGCGCCGAAACGAACGAAAGTGCGGAGCACATACTCAATGAGACCGTCCTGGTCCTTGATGGATGTGTTGAGTTTACCGTCGGAAAATGTCCCGGCACCGCCTTCGCCGAACTGGATGTTGCAGTCCGGATCAAGCCGGCTCCCTTCAAAGAAAAGATCCGTTATACGCTTGCGTTCTTCCACGGGGCCGCCCCGTTCAAGAATGACCGGCTTCGCCCCGCTCTCGATAAGAGCCACTGCCGAAAACAGGCCGCAGGGACCGGAGCCGATGATCACAGGCCGTTTACTATCGTCTTTCAGAATAGCAGCAGGTACATTGAACGGTTTCTTCGTCTCCTGAATAATGCCGCGGTTCCGCAGACTGTTAATGAATCCGAGTTCCGTTTCAGCTGTCGGACCGGTCACGGAATCGTGCAGCCTTACATCAAGTGAATATACAAAAAGGATCCCGTTCTTATCCCTCGCATCCGTCGACCGCCGGAGGATCCGCAGTTTGCGGATGTCTTTCATCTGACATCTGAGCATTCTGGCGGCACGCTGTTTAAGGAGCTTCATTTCCCGCTCCTTGGCCTCTGCTGTCCACTGGCCGCTTTCCTGATCAACATCCGCGGCTCCTTTGGGGCAGACTTCAAATATTGGTATTTTCAACTGATTGATCCTGATCATGTCATTAATAATTTCAGTAAAGATCTTTATGATGACCGGCAGCGGAAAGTCCCGCTATCCGGCCGCTTGCCCAGGCAAAATGCAGGTTATAGCCGCCGCAGTCTCCATGGATATCCAGCAGCTCACCGCATACATAGAGTCCGGGATGTTTCCTCGACTGCATGTCCCGGGGATCGATCTCCGTCAGTGCGATCCCTCCTGCACAGCACTGCGACCGTTCAAATCCGGCTGTCCGGTGGACAGCAAATGTATGATGAAACGGATCTCCTGCCGAAATATCGATCTGCAGAAAGACTTTTTTACCCGCTTTCAGTGCTGCGGATGCAGTTCCGGATAGCTGCATGACAGGTATTCCGCTGATGCTGTGTTCATTAAACTGGATCTCCCCGCTTTCAGAAGCAATGAAAGTAGCCTCTTCCGGTGACGGCGCACAGTCCTTCGACACGATCAGCATTGCCCTGCCGTCCTTGCGCATTCCTTTCAGCTCTTTCAATATCCCGTCCTTACTGTACAGGGCACAGAGCGCAGGAAGGAAACTCTGAAACTGCAAGCCGAGCTCTTTTATAAAAGGATACAGGGAACTGTCTGAACCTGTGTCCGGATATGCGTTGGAGCCGGCTGCGAGTATGACCGAGGAGCATCTTTCACAATGTGAAACGGTATGACCGTGTTCCGGCATATGGAAGCGTATTTCCCAGCCGGTATCTACGGCAGGCCTGATAGAGCTCAGCTTTATGCCATAGAAGATCTTTACGTCAAGCTCATTTGTTCTTTTAAGCAGCGCCGCAAGCACGTCCCCGGCATTCTTATCTTCAGGATAGACATAACCCGTTTCGTCAAAACGGTAATGCTTTATCCCGGGTTCGATCCCGAGCCTGCGAAACGTTCCGATGCAGTCCTCACAGGAAAATGAGCGAAGAACACCGGAAACGAATTCTGCCGCAGTACAGCCGGATCTGCCTTCATGTCCTGCATCTGAAAACAGTGCCGACGTTTCTTCCAACGAATGATAATGCCTTGCATCAACATCCGTATTGGTGTAATTGCATCTTCCGGCACCAGTAAGCAGGAGCTTCTTTCCCGCGCTTTCCATATGTTCCAGCACCAAAACATCGGCCCCATGCTCTGCTGCACTTACAGCAGCCATGAGACCGGATGCACCGGCACCGATGATAATGATTTTCCTTCTCATATCCGGCATAAGTTTATATAGACAAAAGCGGATACGCTTCTTCCGGAAACTGTCCGGAACTGCCTATCCGTTTATATCTTAAAGTATCAGAGCATTCCCAGTCTGTGCAGTACCTTATAAAGGCGCAGGCCCATCGGCATTTCCAGGAGTTCTTCTTTATTGAACGCCCGAAGCACGATCAGCGCCGGGAAATATGCGAGGATCGCGATCCCGATGCAAACGACGATCATCAGTGCGAGACCTGCTTTGCGATCCGAGAAGCCTGCAGGCAGCAGGCCTTTCATTGCAAAATATACAAAGAAAACGACGACGCCCATGATGCATGATGCAATAAACGGAACGCCGAATGTCTTCCATTTACTCAGAGTGTAAGGCACATGCCTGTGCATGCAGAAGCTGTTCAGAACGCAGACGATCAGTGCAAAGACCGCATTGGCGTAGATCACGGCGTGGATATCATGCTGCACATACATAAACCCGATAAGAGAAGCCACATGGAGGATCAGTGCAATGACCGCATTCCTCAGCGGCTCGGAAAGATAACCGAGGCCCTGAAGGATGCCGTTTGTGATCGTTGAAAGCGAAAACAGGATGATGGGGAACGCACCTCTCCTCAATACCTGGATCAGCATGGTATTGTCCTGTCCCGAAAAAAGCAGGCTGCAGATCGGTTCCGCAAGCACAAAGAGGCCTACAGCCGCCGGCATGGAAATGAGCATAACGAACTGCTGGCTCAGCTTGATCTTCTGAACGACCAGGCGCTGGTTCCTCTCGGCGACGGCGTTGGTCAGCGACGGTATGACGGATGAGCTCAGGGAGTTTGCCATGGCGACCGGAATATTGAACAGTATCCGGTACTCACCGAAAACACCCCACAGGAAAACGACTGAACCAGCCAGACCGAATGTGCCCATCATCCGGCTGAACAGAAAGTCATCAAGCACGGTGCTGATATTGTAGACCGTGGAGCTTAAGAGGATCGGAAGGAGTGTGATTAGAAGTACGACTGCGATCTGTCCCGCCGTCTCTCTTTTGAATCCCCTTGCTGCATTTCTGGCAGAGCCTGTAACCTGAGCGCCGCCGTTCCTTCCGCGTGAGCGCGGTCTCCTGGCAGCATTTCTTCCGGCATTCCTTGTCGCAGCACTTCCGGTATCATCATCTGTCAGGCTTTCGAAAGAAAGCGCTGCGCTGCGGATACGATTTCCTCTTCTTCGCGACACGGCACGGGAAGAGGCATTTGCCTGCACATCCTCTTCATCATCCGGATATGCTTCCGGTTCTCCTGCGCTTACAGATACCGCATTCCGTGCCTCACCCCATTCATCTCCGTTGCCGGCGGGAAGCCGTCCGTAGAGAAGCATCAGAAGGATAAAGAAAAGAAGGGCTACCAGAGCGCCTGCGCCGGTACCGATCGTGCCGCCTGCTGCGCCCATAGCGTAGCTGTACTCGGTCGAATTATATACCAGATTTGCCCTGAGACCGTAGTTAAAGAGCAGAATTGCCATAACGATCGAAACAACTGCGTTGACGACCTGCTCAAAGATCTGGGACACCGCGGTCGGAACCATATCGCCCGTGCCCTGAAAATAACCGCGCAGCACTCCAAGATAAGCCATGACCCATACTGTGGGCGCCAGTGTCCTGAGTGCATACTCGGTAAACGGTTTATTCATTGCAACAGCAATCGGATGTGCGAAAAAGAACATGATACCGCACATCAGACCGCCGACCAGCGTGGCGTAAATGAAAGCCACTCTGAGCGTCATTCTGACATCATCATAACGCCCGTGAGCAAGTCTTACGGAGATGACCTTGGAGATCGCCGTCGGCAGAGAATACGAGCTCAGTATCAGAAGTATGTTGTAAATGCTGTAAGCCGAGGTGTAGTACCCGTTGCCCTGCGTTCCGATGACATCGATCAAAGGAATGCGGTAAAGCATGCCGATCAGCCGGCAGACAATGCCGGTGATCGCAAGGATACTGCCCTGCGTTATGAAGTTGTGTTTCGCATCTGTTCTCATATGAAAAACAATCGATCGTTATCTGGTGTATCCCAGCTTCGTAAGGATCGCTTCCTGCTTCTTCTCCATGCAGGCAGCGTCTTCGGGAGTCATATGGTCATATCCCATCAGATGAAGCATGCTGTGTGCGATAAGAAACGCAAATTCACGCCGTATATCATGTCCGTACTCATCCGCCTGTAGCAGACAGTGGTCGATGGAAATGACGATATCTCCGAGGAGCAGCTCGCCGGTATCGGGATTAAAGACATCATCCGCCATGTAAGCAAACTCATCTTTTACTTCCATCGATTCAAGAGACGAAAAATCCGCAGGCTCCCTGAAATCGATCATAGGGAAGCTGAGCACATCCGTGCTTGAATCTATTCCGCGGTTTTCATTGTTGAATTCCCGGATCGCGAGATCATCCACCAGGACGATATCGACCTCCGTCTCATACGGGCACCCCTCCTGCTCCAGCGCTTCCAGGACCACGTTGTTCGCGATCTCTTCATATTCTTCAGGCTTTAAAAACCTGCGCAGGTTCAGTTTCTGCTGTGCCGTAGCGGTGATGTCAATGCCTTTGTCAAATTCGGGGTCATATCCCGGGTACTCATTTTCAATGATGATCGTCAATTTGCTGCTTTCTGCACGGATCCGTCCGTGCGCGTGTGTTTATTTATAGCCATATAAGGCCGTGTACTGCGATTATGTATTTATTCAGTCTTTCGCGGCTCCCTGTCTCACCGGCGGTGTTTCTCCTGCTGGCGCGCCTCGTATTCATCATACGCCTTTACGATCTTCTGCACAAGAGGATGACGGACGACGTCTGCTGCGGTCAGTTCCGCAAATCCGATATCGTCGATCTTTGAAAGAACTTTCATCGAGACTTCAAGGCCGGATACCTGTCCTTTTTCAAGGTCTTTCTGCGTCAGATCACCTGTAACGACGACCTTCGACCCGAAGCCGATACGCGTGAGGAACATCTTCATCTGAGCCGGAGTCGTATTCTGCGCCTCATCCAGGATGATAAAAGCATTGTCAAGCGTACGTCCGCGCATATAGGCAAGCGGTGCGACTTCTATCAGGCCCTTTTCCTGATTTGCCACAAAAGAGTCCGCGCCCATGATGCTGTAAAGTGCGTCATAAAGCGGCCGCAGATAAGGATCGATCTTCTGCTGCAGGTCGCCCGGCAGAAAACCGAGTTTCTCTCCCGCTTCGATCGCCGGCCTCGTCAGAATGATCCTCTGTACTTCCTGATCCTTGAACGCCTTGATAGCCAGTGCCATGGCGAGATAAGTTTTTCCGGTGCCAGCCGGTCCAACTCCGAAAGTGATCATTTTTGAACGGATCAGGTCGACATAATTCTTTTGTCCGAAGGTCTTGGGTTTGATCGGTCTGCCGGTAATGCTTCTGCAGATGATGTCCCGGTCGATCTCTATCATTTCTTTTTCCTGTCCATGGCCTTCCATGCTCAGAGAAAGGATATAGTCCACCTGCTGTTCGGTGATCGTCCCGCTTTGTTCGCTGAGGGAAAGCAGTCCGTCAAGAACAGCGGCGGCACGTTCGGCATTGACAGCCGGGCCTTCCGAAGTGATACGGACGGTCCCGTTATGCTCGGTGATGTCAACTTCCAGGGCTCGTTCGATCTTTTTGAGATATTTGTCGAAGCTCCCGAAGATGTTCTTTTCGTGTTCGATGGGAATGTCTCTTGTGATTTCTGCAGGCATATAGGATCCTTTGATAGACTTGGACACGCTGCCGGTCTGCATGCCGGCAACGCGAATATTTGATCTTTAAAAACATTTAGCCCCTACTCCGGCGGAATAGAGGCTATCTTTCTTAGTTGTACTTACGCTTCCTTGCTGCCTCAGACTTCTTCTTACGTCTGACGCTCGGCTTCTCGTAATGCTCTCTCTTACGAATCTCCTGCTGAATACCAGCCTTGGCACAGTTTCTCTTGAATCTGCGAAGAGCGGAATCCAAAGACTCGTTCTCCTTAACGATAACGTTTGACAAAGACCCCTTACCTCCCTCCGGTGGCTGTTTATGTAGCTATAAGTACATGCCACAAGTGTGCGGGGTATAATTGCACTGGTAATCGTTATAACACAATTTCCCGGACTATGCAAGCGTTTTATTCAGTTTTGCCTTACTTTTGAACCGCAGTCTTTTAATGATCCTGGCCGATCAGTCAGCCTGCGCTCCGGTCCAGGGCTTCCAGCAGCTTCAGGATCGTATCTTCATATTTTTCGACCTGCGCGCCGACAACCGGATCCCCGATGACATATCCTTCAGAGTCAATGAAATAGGTCGTTGGAAAACCGCTGACATAAAACAGCTCCCCGACATTTTCCGGTGCCCGGATGTTGAGGTAACTCACACCCTTTTGTTCAAGGATCTTCCTGCAGGCATCGACCTCACCTGCATTACTGCTCTCATACATGAGACCGACTACCGCACAGTCCTTTTCCAGAAGACCCCGGTGGATCCGTTCAAGTTCCGGCATTTCATTGATGCAGAAACCGCACCAGGAAGTCCATATATTGAGCATCGTGATCTTATGGCTGCCGAATACATCCTCGCTGCGGATGCTGTTTCCGTCTGCATCTTCCGTGACAAAGCTGAGCTGCGGACCGTTCCGTATGGCAACAACATCCCGTGCACCGAAAAGCAGCATATTTTCTTTAGCGGTATCTATCTCCCCGCGTACTTTGGCAAGGACAGCCGCTTCGTTTTCTTCAATGGAAGCGCTTTCTGTTCCGGATAAGGCGCCGGGATCATGTTCCGGTGATCCGTCCGTCATGTCCAGCCAGAAATAAGAAGTGTCTCCCGCCTTTCCTGCTGCGCGCAGTTCATACGCAGGCAGCGAAGATGCGTCAAGAAGTTCCCGGAGTTCTTTTTCGCCCCGTCCTCCGTCGATTGCGAGTATGGAAAAAAGCTCCTGTACCTTGTCCGCAGTTTCAATGAATTCATCCTGGTCCATAGCTTCCAGGTCTTCGAAGCTCGCCGGGTAAAAATAAAGTGCACAAAGTGTGATACCGTCAGTTACGACAGAATCAAGTTCCTGCAGCCAGATCCTGTCTGCATATTCTTTTTCCGCATCGATCCTCGGAAAATAAAGGCCAACGTGCGGAAACACGTGATACGCCGAAGGGTCTTCCGGTTCCCGTATCTTATCCTCAGTGGATATCGCCGCGGTCAGGGCAGCTGACTCAGGCTGTGTTTCTTCGCTTATCCGTATCTGAGATTCATTCTGAGCCTCCGTCGATCCGCATGCTCCAAGCAGAGCCGCTCCCGCGATCAGTGCCAGAACCAGCGTACACCTCAGGAAAATACCCTTCAGACATCCTGCATGCATGCAGATCATTCTTTTGATCAGCTGTTCCATATCAGCCAGTGCCTCTGTCTTTCAATTCTTTTAAAATAACACCCCGCAGCATCATAATAACAGAACTGCGGAAACGATCGTTTTTATCATTATATGAAAAAGCTGCATGCCGTTCAACAGACGAAAGTCTGAAAAACAAAAAAGTCCTGAGACCAGGACTTTCAATCGGGGTGACAAGATTTGAACTTGCGACCTCTCGGCCCCCAGCCGAGCGCGCTACCAAACTACGCCACACCCCGTTATTATGACCGGCGCCGTTTCATGCTGACGCATATCCGGTTTTGCCGACCATATATTTATATCACCTTTGAACGAGAAACGCAAGCATTAATATCCAAAACATATGAAAGACATGCTTAGTCAATAAATGAGATCCCTTCATGCTCGCTCATTGTGCCGACGCGTGCAAGTGATTCGACCTTAACGCCGGCTGCGCGAAGCTTTTTGCCGCCGGGCTGGAAGGCTTTTTCGATCGCAATACCGATCCCGCACAGGTGCGCGCCCGCCTGATTGACCAGATTCATCAGTCCTTCAGCCGCCTCGCCGGTTGCCAGAAAGTCATCGATGATAAGCACGCGGTCAGACGGACCGAGGTAGTTCTTTGAAACGGTCACGTCAGAAATGATGCCCCTTGTGAAGGAACGGACCGTGGCCATATAGCAGTCTTCAGGCGTGTTGCGCGTTTTGCTCTTCTTTGCGAATACGACCGGGCATCCGAATACCAGCCCTACGATACACGCGATGCCGATGCCTGATGCTTCGATTGTCAGGATCTTGTTGACATTATCTTTTGCAAAGAGTCTCTTCCACTCCTCAGCCATTGCTTTGAACAGCATCGGATCCATCTGATGATTCAGAAACCGGTCTACTTTGAGAATATCATCGCCGATCACAACGCCGTCCTGTCTGATACGCTCCTCCAGCAGCTTCATTCGCAACTTCCCCCTAACATTTGGTACATTAATCTTAGTCGCGCATAAACGGTGCGTCAAGACCAATTTGTGATTTTTTTGTCATAACATTTGTCGAATAAAAAAGAAAAGACCGCTGCATATCATAATGCAGTCAGTCTTTTCGATTACGCACTGGAGAGTTGATACTCTGCGGCTGTGGTCCGAAACCGGCCTTAGTCAGTCCGGCTTACGCCTCAGCCTCCTCGAACTCATCCTTGCCGACGCCGCAAAGCGGGCACTCGAAATCGGCAGGAAGATCCTCGAACTTGGTTCCGGGAGCGATATCGCCGTCAGGATAACCTGCAGCCTCATCATATTCCCATCCGCAAACAGAACATACATACTTCTTCATAGTAATTCTCCTTTTTTTAAATTGCTAACAGAACAGATGATCCGGTTCCATATACTCACCGGGGTCGTCAGGTTGTTTCAGCGCATAAAGCACTTTTGCCTTATATTATCGGATTTTTAGTTCCGAAGCAATCGTAATGACTCAAATTTAATAAAAACCTAAGAAACCGTTATCCTCAGCTACATTTATCTGATCTGGCCCTTGACGATCTCCACTGCCTTTGCAAGCGCTGTTTCGATTCCGCTGACATCGGTGCCGCCGGCCTGTGCCATGTTGGGACGTCCGCCGCCCTTTCCTCCGATCGCAGGAGCGATCTCGCGGATAATATTTCCTGCCATGGCTCCGCGTTTGACAGCGCCTTCCGTGGCAGATGCGATCAGAGTAGCCTTGCCATCGACTTCCGCGCCGAGAACAACAACGGAATCTCCGAGTTTATCCTTCAGGTTATCGCTGAGCGTGCGGAGTGCATTGACATCGGAAGCATCCGCCTTAATGCACAGTACTTTGATGCCTGCAATATCGAGAGCATTGGCAGCAGCGTCACCCACGGAATTGCCTGCAAGCTGAGCCTTCAGTTTTTCATTTTCATTTCTGACTGCCTTCAGCTCATCCATCAGCTGGCTGATCTTTCTGACGAGCTCAGACGGCTGCGACTTGGCAGCAGCTGCTGCAGCCAGCAGCTCGTCTTCTTCATTCTGATAATAAGCGAGAAGATTATCTGATGTCAGTGCCTCGATACGACGGACGCCGGCCGCGATACCGGACTCGCTGATCAGCTTGAATGAACCGATCACTCCTGTCTTTGCCACATGCGTACCGCCGCACAGTTCGGTAGACGGTCCCATCGTTACAACACGGACAGTCTCTCCGTACTTTTCTCCAAACAGTGCCATGGCGCCTGTTTTCTTGGCTTCTTCCAGGGACATCTCCTTCGTAACGACCGGATGGTCTTCCCTGATCAGCGTATTGACGATCTTCTCGACCTCGGCAAGTTCCTCTTTGGTCATTGCCTGGAAATGCGTAAAGTCGAAACGCAGACGGTCCTTGTCATAGTAAGCGCCGTTCTGTTCAACATGGCTGCCGAGGATCCTGCGCAGTGCATACTGAAGCAGGTGGGTCGCAGAGTGGTTCTTTGCCGTTGCGGCACGTTCTGCCGAATCAACCTCAAGTTCCACTTCCTGACCAACGCCGATCATGCCTCGTGTCATCACGCCCACATGGCCGATTCTTCCGCCTTTCAGATGGATAGCTTCCGCCACTTTAAACTCACCATCCCGGCTGCGGATGATGCCGCAGTCACCGATCTGGCCGCCCATGGTTGCATAGAACGGGGTCATGTCAGTAATAATGGTGCCGCGTTCGCCTTCGGAAAGTGCTTCGGTAAGCTCTTCTTCTGTTGTAAGGACCAGAACTTTGCCCGTGCCTGTAAGCTTCTCATAGCCGTCAAATACGGAGGTGATCGTCGGATCGATCAGATCGTAGACCGTCGCGTCCGCTCCCATGTAGTTGGAATGCTTGCGTGCCTTTCGTGCAGTTTCCTTCTGGATGCGCATGCATTCATCAAAGCCTTCACGGTCAACGGAAACGCCCTTTTCTTCAAGGATCTCCATGGTCAGGTCGATCGGGAAGCCATAGGTATCATAAAGCTTGAATGCATCTGCACCCTTCAGGGTCTTCTCGCCGGCAGCATCCATATCGGCCATCATGCCGTTCAGGATACCCATGCCGGCATCGATCGTCTTGTTGAACTTGTCTTCTTCCTCCGCGAGGACCTTGAGGATCATTGCCTGCTTCTCTTCGAGCTCCGGATAGCCGTCCTTGTTGAGCTCGATAACGCGCTTTGCCATCTCCGGCATAAAATCCTTCGTGATGCCGAGCTTGCGTCCGTGACGGACTGCGCGGCGGATGATACGGCGCAGAACGTAACCGCGGCCCTCATTGGAAGGCATGATGCCGTCGGAGATCATGAAGGTGCTTGACTTCGCATGGTCAGTCAGGATACGGAGTGAAATATCTTTCTCATGGTCAGCGTGGTAAACGACTCCGCAAAGTTCAGCGATGTATTCAAGGATGGCTTTGTTGGTATCAACAGTATAGATGGACTCTTCATCCTGTACGACCATTGCCAGACGCTCGAGACCCATACCGGTATCGATGTTCTTCTGGATCAGCTCGGTATAATTTCCGTGTCCGTCATTATCAAACTGTGAGAAAACGATGTTCCAGACTTCAACGAAGCGGTCTCCTTCACCGCCCATGACGTCTTCGGGACCATTGCCCCACTTCTCGCCGCGGTCATAGTAGATCTCGGAACAGGGGCCGCAGGGTCCTTCGCCGTGCTCCCAGAAATTGTCTTCCTTGCCGAAGCGGTAGATGCGCTCTGCAGGGATGCCGATCTCATCGCGCCAGATATTGAAGGACTCATCGTCATCAAGATATACGGAAGGATACAGACGGTTCGGATCAAGGCCTACATCTTCCGTGAGGAATTTCCATGCAAACGGGATGGCTTCCTTCTTGAAATAGTCACCGAAGGAAAAGTTGCCGAGCATTTCAAAGAACGTACCGTGACGCGCTGTTTTTCCTACATTCTCGATATCGCCGGTACGGATACATTTCTGACAAGTCGTCACTCTGCGGCGCGGAGGGATCTCCTGTCCGGTGAAATACGGCTTGAGCGGGGCCATGCCCGAGTTGATCAAAAGCAATGAATCATCATTGTGCGGGACCAGAGAGAAGCTCTTCATCTTGAGATGGCCGTTTCTCTCAAAATAGTCCAGAAACATGCGTCTTAATTCATTAACGCCTCTTACCTGCATACAAATATCCTCTCAATATTCTTACTTTTACAAAAATCAATCCCCGGCAGTGACGTCAGTTGCCACCGATGGACCTGCCGGGAATGTTTATACATCATGTCTGAAACAATGTCAATCTTCAGGTTCCTCATCCTGCTCCGGATCCGATTCCATCATTCTCAGACGGTCGCGGAATACATCCGGGTCTTCGTGTGAAGCAGTTTCCAGGTTCCTGACCAGAACTCTGCGCAGTTCCGGACCCTTCAGTTCTTTTCAGTCGATCTCGTCGTCGGTGATCGTAACGGTCGGTTTTTCTCCGAGTACGCGCTCTGCTTCATAGGCAGCTTCCTTGATCTGCTCTGCAGCTTCTGCACCAAGTTCATCGAGCATGTTTGCGGTCTCGATCGCCTCTTCCTCTGCCTTATCCGCAACGAAGGCTTCCGCTTTGTCGATCGCTTCGGCAGCTTCTTCCGCCTGCTGCTTTGCACCGGCAATTACGTCCTCTGCTGTCTGACATGCACAGCCGGCTGCGTTTTCCGCAGCTTCCTTCACATCATCGGCAAATCCTGATGCGGCCTCCTCTGCAGACTTTACAACGTCATCAAAATCGCCGTCCTCGAAATCCGTAAACTCTTCTTCACCTTTGATGCGTTCAGCCACATCCTCTGCGACTTCATTCACCTTATGGCTGATGTCTGAACCCATTTCTTTAAGGTTATTGATCACTTCTTCCTTTGCAGCTTCAGGATCCTCATCAAACTTTGCCTTGATGTCCTTAGCCGCCTGGACAGCGCCTGCTCCTGCAGTCTTTGCGATGTCGGCAGATTCCGTAACGACTGTTCCGGCAGCCTTTGCAAGCTCTCTGGCTTCTTCCTTGACGTTGCCTTTTTCTTTGATTGCAACGTATGTGCGCTTTGCGGCTTCCTTTACTTCGCCGGAAGCTTTCTTAACGTTTTTAATCTGTTCTTCATCCGCAAAAGAAGCATCCCCGTAATCCTTGAGATACTTCACGACGCCGGCAGCAATGCCCGCAAGGATAAGGGAACCGAGTAACCCACCAGCTCTTCTCTTTGACATAGTAAAATCTCCTTTCAGTAGCAAAACCAGATCCTTGATCGATCTGCCGTTATTCTTTATCTGCCGCTCAGATCAGGAACTCCGGACCGAAACTGTCCGGCAGTATCTGTTCCAGCTTATATACCTTGTAATCTTCCGGTGACCTCGCAAGCACGACTTCAAAAGTCTTCGGATCACAGAATTCCCGCATTACCTGTCTGCAGGTGCCGCAGGGGGTCGCGTATGAGGGCAGGGTATCCGGGCGAAAATCACACTTCTCAAGATATTCCCCTTCTCCCGCCACGATGGCAATTGCTTCAAATTCGCGCACTCCTTCGGATACCGCTTTAAAAACAGCGGTCCGTTCCGCGCAGATCGTCGGTGAAAACGCTGCGTTTTCAATATTGACACCATAAAAGACTCTGCCGTCTTTTGCCAGCAATGCAGCGGCAACATGATACCTGCTGTACGGCGCATATGAAAAATGAAGCTTATCTATTGCAAACCTTATAAGGTCGCTGTAATCATTCATAATCATTATCTTTAGACACAAAAGTTTACCCAAGGTGCCGTCGGTTTATAAGTGACTCCCAGCTCTAAGCCAGGTGGGTATTCTCGGAGACCGTTTCAGCCATCCGCCTGCACATGGGCGGCCCGACATCCACATCATCAATACTGAACTCCCGTATGTCAATTTGTGGAAGTAATTGAATAAACCAAACGTACATCTCAGGCTGATTTAACTATACCATAAAACGGACGTTTGTACAATCATCACGAGCCCGGGCAGCTCTGATTCTTTGACATTTTCACAAAGGTCTGTCTAATCAAAAGGCTGAGATACATCTGAACGCAAGTTCATCCGTATCTCAGCCTTCTGATCTGCTGTTCAGTCGGGGTGACAAGATTCGAACTTGCGACCTCTTGATCCCAAATCAAGCGCCCTACCAAGCTGGGCCACACCCCGAAAGCCAAATTATCTTATCATAATCCGGCTCTTCAGTCAAGTTTGTTTTACAGCGCATCCACTGCGCATAAATCGTCCGGCTCACCGGTTTTTATGGTGATATGGAATTCCACACCGCCGTCGACCCAGACCGCATTTTCCGGTCCGGCATCATCGGGATAAGGACCTGCTTCCACATTGCGCACCCCGTAGGTACCGCCATGCGCTTCCATGATGGCCTTTACGATGCTGAGGCCGATCCCGCTGCCGCCGTACGCCCTCGTCCGGGCTTTGTCAACTTTATAAAACTTATCCCAGACCTGCGGAAGGCTCTCCTCCGGGATCGGTTCGCCGTCATTATATACACTGAGTCTCAGTACGGAAAGACCGTCCTTCTTTAAGCGCACGATGATCCTCCTGCCGCGCTCCAGATGGTGAAGCGCATTGCTCATGTAATTGGTAAAGACTTCCTCGATCTTGAACTCATCTGCACTCACGACCGCGGGAGATTCAAGATCCATCGTAAGCTTTGCTTCTGCTTCATCCAGTTTGATCCTGTTGGATGCAACGACGCTCCTGATCAGATCCGCAAGGTCAAAAGTCTCCCGCTCGAGCTGGACTCCTCCGTATTCATAGCTGACAAGCGAGGTAAGCTGACGTACCATCTTGTTCATCTTCGCGGATTCGTCCACGATGACGCTGCAGTAATAATCCCTGCTTTCCTTATCATCCGCAATGCCCTCGACCAGTCCCTCCGCATAACCCTCGATCAATGCGATCGGAGTTTTCAGTTCGTGGGAAACATTGGCAATAAAATCCCGGCGCATCTCATCGATCTGTTCTTTCTGATGGATGTCATCCTGAAGCTGCGCGTTTGCCTGCTGCAGCTGTTCATTCGTATCACGCAGACGGTCGATCGTTTCACTTAAGCGGCCGGACATCGTATTCATAGACTCGCCCAGCAGGCCGATCTCATTCTGCGCCCTGCCTTCGTAGCGCGCACTGAAGTCCAGATTTGACATCCGTTCGGAAAGATGCGCGAGCTCATTGATCGGCTTCGTCATGCGGCCGGTTGCAAAGTATACCGCAATGCTTCCGAGTATCAGCAGTATTGCTCCTGTAATGAGACTGAACCGGGTACTGATCTCGGCGCCCTCATTGATGCTGGCGATCGGCATGGACATCAGGAAATTGGTCTTACCGTCGGAAAACGTTCCCCAGCATTCGAGGTAGCTTGAACCGGACCGCCTGTCATAAAAGATCTGTGTTTCATAATTTGTATTCCGGCGCAGGGTGCGGATGGTCGTAGGTTCATCTCCTTCAGAGTTTCCCGTACCGCCGAGACTTCCCGACACATTTGCCTGTGATGAACCGCTGCCGCTTCTTGCCGGCGCCGGTATCTCAACTGTTGTGTTTTCTGCAAATACATCACGGTATGCCAGGTACAGCCTCAGCTTCATGGCAAGCCACTCACCCTCACGGCTTGTCGCCGCCATCTCCGAACCCGTTTCATCCGTCATGACGATATCGATATTGGAACGCTCGTTCAAAGCACGGAAGATCGCAATAGTCGGGGTATCCTCCATATTCTGGCCGTATTCCTCTTCGATCAGGTCAAAGATCGTCTGATCATTGTCTCCTGCGATCCCTATGACGCGGTCGATCGTTTCATAAGCCACATCCAGCATATGGATCCGGCGGTTCAGATAATAATCCTCCAGGAAAAAGCGGTTCACAAAAACCATCGACAGCAGCAGCGCCGCCACGATGGCTATAAAGATCAGTGTGAAGGTGGTTTTGATCGAACGTTTCATAATTATTCAGGTATCAGATGACCCGGTATCATGCTCCCGGCGTACACCTTACTCTTCCTCAAACTTATATCCCATGCCCCAGATCGTCTTGATCTGGTTGCCGCATTCTCCAAGCTTTGCGCGAAGCTTTTTGACATGCGTATCTATTGTCCGTGAATCTCCGAAATAGTCAAAATCCCAGACATTGTTCAGGATATTCTCGCGGCTCAGGGCTATATTCTTATTGGCAATAAAATAATCCAGCAGCTCGAACTCCTTGAAGCTTAAGTCCACCGGCTCACCGTTCGCCCGTACCGTATGTGCGGACCTGTCCAGTTCGACGCCGCCGCAGATTACGATATCGCCGTCGCTGACATGTGCTCTCCGTAAGATCGCCTCGACTCTCGCCGTCAGGATCTTCGGTGAAAACGGTTTTGAGATGTATTCATCCACTCCCAGCTTGAAGCCCTGAAGTTCATCCTGTTCCTCTCCGCGGGCGGTAAGCATAATGATCGGCACTTTCGATACCTTGCGGATCGTTTTCAGGACATCCCAGCCGTTCATTTTCGGCATCATGACATCCAGAAGGATCAGACTGATGCTTTTGTCGGCAAAAAACTTCTCTACCGCTTCCTCGCCGTCTCCTGCTTCCGTGACCTCATAGCCCCGTACTTTCAGAAAATCCCCGATCAGCTTGCGCATACGCTCTTCATCATCTACAACAAGTATCTTAACGTTTGGCATAATCTCCTGCTTTCAAAATTGTCATTGTTTCCCCACACAGCCGGGATATAAACCGTACAGATCCCGCCGTTCAGAAAATACCCGGCCAGCGGATCCCAAGCGCCTCGCGTACAAAGCGTGAACGCCTGTTTTTCTTATTATAGGAGTACTTTGTGTAAGAAATGTGAAGAAAAAGCTTTGCTCTTGTCATGGCTACATAAAACATTCGCCGTTCTTCTTCAATGCTTTTGCTGTCTCCCGTTCCTCCGGCATCTGTCTTTGCGGGCGTCACAGTTTCTTCCGCTCTGATGATACAGACCGCATCGAACTCCAGGCCTTTGGATGCATGAAATGTCATCGGCTGTATCGTTTTTGACTGAAGCTGCCGGCTGAACGCTTCCGAATTCTCCTTCATTGCGTTTATCATCTGCAGAAAAACATTTCCTGCCCGATGCGTCCTGAAGAGCACTCCGACACTTGTATGATCCGGAAGCCCTGCGATAAACCGTATCACGCCCTCTGCTTCATCATATGCATCACGGTACGCGGTATATTTCAGCTTCGGACCCTTTTCGTGCGAGGTCCTCAGATGCTTATGAAAACGATTTTTGTTGTGCCGGATCAGTTTTGCGGAAGCCCGTACGATATTTCCGGAAGAACGGTAGTTCAACGACAGTTCGACGACAGACGCACCCGGATACAGATCCGCAAACGACAGCATGATCGAAGGATCCGAGCCGCGGAATGCGTAAATGCTCTGGTCATCATCCCCAACGATAAACAGATTGTTCAGAGGCTCCGCGATCAGGCGGATGATATCAAACTGCACGGGATTGATATCCTGAAACTCATCTACCATGATATAGGTATATTTCTTCCTCAGACCTGCCAGGATGCGCGGATCAGATGATATCAATTCCCGGCACCGGATCAGCATATCATCAAAATCGATCAGTCCCCTGCGCCGCATCTCTGTATCATAGAGCCTCATTAGTTCCGGAACATCCGGATCATCAGGTTCCATTCCGTTTTTGATCCGTCCGATCTCCTGCAGCATATGATCATAATAATCGCCTGTATACTGTGCCCCGGGACTGCGCTTCAATACCTGTTCACGCAGAAGAAGCACGGCTTCTTTTTCCTCGATCAGTTTCAGAGCGCCGGCGTCTTTTCCGTAGTCCTTCAGGATCCGCAGGAACACGGAATGGAATGTCCCGAAGGTGACACCATTTAAGCGTTTGCCCCTGACCAGCCTGCTGTAGCGTTCCTCCATCTCCCGCGCCGCAGCCCTCGTAAAGGTGATGACGAGGATGCTTCCCGGAGCGATCCGGCATTCGTTGACCAGGTGACAGATCCTTTGTGTCAGTACCGTCGTCTTGCCGCTTCCCGGACCGGCGATGACCATCATCGGACCGTCTTTATGTTCGATTGCCTGCCGCTGCGCGGCACTGAATTTTGTCATGTACGAAGTACTTTTACCTCATAAGGCTGCAGAACGACCGGTTTTAAGCAGTCCAGCATCGTCTTCCCGGCATTATTGTCACCGTAATTATCGAGGATAACTTCTGCCTGCAGAATCCTATTTCTCTCTGTTTCGATTCCTCCCGCTGTACCGCACACCGTTGCGCCACTGTCTGTCTTTGTTCTGTTTCTCAGACGGAATGAACGGGGTATCCTTAAGCTCACAGCTTTATCGGAAAACGAACAGATAACAAGGATCCGTTCGTCCCGATATGCCCGTTCAAACATGTATATATGGCGGCTGTACCGCATATACTCCCTGTAACTGCCTTTCAGCAGCGTTTCTGATGACTTTCTGAGAGCAAGGCACTGCCGGTAGAAATTAAGGATGCTCTCCGGATCCCTGTCTTCCGATTCGGCATTGACAGTTTTGTAGTTCGGATTCACATAGAACCACGGCTTGCATACGGAGAATCCCGCGTTATCCGCCGCGCTCCATTGCATAGGCGTCCGCGCGGA
>JAFPHE010000123.1 GCA_017388745.1 Lachnospiraceae bacterium
ATCAGCAGGAGGAAAAAGCGCGTCTTATAGCGGTCGCATAAAAAGAGATTCTTGCACATGGGCACGCCGAGCACAGCGTCGATGTCATGGCAGGCTTCCATGGTCTCCACCCTCTCGTGGTCGACTCTCTGATACTTTATGCCGAGACTGTCAAGGAAGTCATAAGTCCGCAGCTCCCGCGGAAGCCTTCCGTCCGTATCGGCGGGCCTTCCGTCATATAATTTCATTTTTCCCTCCCCGCATTCAGATATTCAGGATCATGTCATTTTCCGACATGGGTTTAAATCCATACGCCTGATAGACCGGCTTTCCCATGACAGAGGAATTCAAAGTGACCTGATGAACGCCTCTTTCCCTTAAGGCGCCGACCAGCAGGTCTACGATCTTCGTCGCGATGCCTTGTCCGCGATACTCCGGATCCGTATAAATGTTCATGATATATGCTCTTTTGCCGTTCGGATTGACAAAACCGGGAATAACCTCATAGAGGCAGGCTTCGCCGAAAGCCACCGGCTTCTCGACGTCATAAGCAAGAAAAGCGATGACCCTGTCTTCTTCAAGAGCCTTTTCGTGATATGCCAGTATCGCCGCCCTGCGGCTTTCGATATCTGCTTCCGTTTCTTCATCAGCCGGGCAGGCAGCATTGCCGTAAGGGTTTTTAAGCGCGCGCAGAAACATACACCGGCATTCGGTCAGCAGCTCCAGATCGCTGATCCCGGCTTTTCGACAGCTGATCATAAACAAACTCCTTTTGTTCAGTACAGTTCTTTCAGCACGAGCACCGTCACGCCCGGATTGTCTCCCGGCATGATCCTCTTCACCTTTGGATCATACTGATACCAGTCCCGGATCATGGTGCGGAGACTTGTCCCGCGGTTGAAGCCGTGGACCAGGTGCAGCTGATACGTTCCGGAACCGGCCGAGGCGATCGCCCTGTCGATCCTCGCGATTGCTTCCTCCTGCCTCAGTCCGTGCAGATCTATCTTTACAAATGCATCGCTCATGTTTCGTTCACTCCAGATGTTTTTCAAGCAGCACGAGCTGCACGCCGGGAATACCGTTGAAGGTGGTCGGGACGATGGCGATCTCTTTATACCCCATATGGCTGTAGATGCTCCGTGCCGGAAGGTTCAGCGCGTTGGTATCCATACGGAGCTCCATCCAGCCGTGCTTCCGCGCATAGTCCTCATAGAAACGGATGAACTCGCCGCCATAGCCCCTGCCGGCCGCATCCTGACGGATGACGAGTGTGTGGAAAACGCAGACAGCGTCCTTGTCAGCTTCAAATTCCCAAGGCGCGCCTTCATAAACGTCGACCTGGATCTGGTTGATAATGCCGGTGCCCCGGATCTCTCCGCCGTCTTCCAGTACGAACAGGTCATCCCGTTTCAGGGAAGCCTCTGCCGAATCCCTCGTCGGATAGACCCCGCGGATCCATCCGGTCGTGATCCTGCCTGTTTCAATTGCGTCATGCGCATCGTTGTAGATCATCTCGACCGAATCGAGATCGGCTGCTGTGGCCTTGCGAATAGTTGACATAACACAAACTCCTCTTAATCCTGCAATTCATCGATCGTCGCGTAGATCGCCTGGATAGCTTCCTTGTATTTCTCTTCCGGCACACCGACGAGCAGGTTCAGCTTGCCGGCTCCCTGATTGATCGTACTGATGCTGATACCCGCCCGGATCAGGGACTGGAGCACACGCACATTGGCGTCGGAGCTCTCTGTGCCCTTTTCACCCACTACGGCGATCATGGACAGATGCTCTTTCAGACCGAAATAGTCCGGATGCAGACGCTCCCGGATCTCCGCGAAAAGATCTTCCTTGAAAGGTTCCAGGATATCGCTCCGGATGATCAGCGTGACCGTATCGATACCGGTCAGACACTGCTCGAAGGGAAGCTGGCGGCTCTTCAGCATGTCCAGAATGATCGCGGTGAATCCCGATTCGTCACTGACCATCAGCTTCTCGATCTGCAATACTGACATGCCGGGACGTCCTGCGACGCCGACGATCGGGATCTTCATCTCGCCGCGCGGAAGTTTTCGCACGATCGTCGTGCCGGGGTCCTCCGGCTCATTGGTGTTTCGGATATTGATCGGTATCCCGAGGTCCGAGACCGGCATGACCGCATCGGTATGAAGCACGGACGCACCCATGTAGGAAAGCGTACGGAGTTCGCGGTAGCTGATGTATTTGACCGGATCCGGATCATCCACGATCCGCGGATCCGCAGCAAGCAGACCGGAAACATCAGTCCAGTTCTCATAGAGATCCGCGCCGATCGCCGCCGCAACGAGACTGCCG
>JAFPHE010000124.1 GCA_017388745.1 Lachnospiraceae bacterium
CCTGCACGGCATACCATTTCCAGCTCCGCGATCTGGGCGCATTTGAACCGCCGGATCCCCAGCTTCATCAGCATGCGCACCATGTCGATGCTTTTATGGGTCTTGACATGCGGCCAGAGCCGGTCGGCCCCGCCGGCCATCCGGATCGCCCTCGCGGCGTTTTCCAAAAGGCCCTCCTTATAATAGATCAGCGCCGGCGTAATGATATCATCTGTGTCGCGGATCGTATAATCGATCATGGGGATCTCCTCCTTCAAATGCTTTCTGTACAAAGGTCTGCTCACACAAGCTGCTTTGCTGACAGGAAATTGAATCATTCACGCAAAGCAGGTTTTATTTACTCTTTCAAAAGCTCCGTGACCGCTCGGAAGAAATACTCCGCAGCCGTGGTCATGACATCCTCGTCAATATTGTACTTTGCATGGTTGTTGGGATAGATGCAGCCTTTCTCCGGATCGGATACTCCGAAAAAGGTCATGACTGAGGGGATCCTGGCTGCGATCTCCGCAAAGTCTTCGGACATCAGGGAACGGTAGTCGGCGATGTTTTCAGGTCTCCGGCAGACGAGCCTTGCGCAGGGATAGAGCTTTCCGACGATCTCCGGATCGTTGCGAAGGCTCGGAATGCCTCCGATGAACTGTACGTCATATTCAAGATGCATAAGCCGGCAGCTTTCCTCAACGATCCGCCGGAACTCCTCCTCGACCCGTACGGAAAAATCTCCCGGTTCCTGGCTGAGGTACCGGACCGTTCCTTCCAGGCGAAGATCGGAGGGGGTGACATTATCAGCCGTACCGCCCTCGATCTTTCCGAACATGACCGAGATCCGGCTGAAAGGATCCGCAAACCTGGACTCCAGAAGATGCATGGACTCGACGATCCTGGCAGCCCCCAGTATCGTATCCCTGCTGATATGCGGCAGATAGGTCGTACCGCCGTTTCCCTTCAGATGGATCACAAAATGTCCGATATTTCCGAGTACCATGCCGGAACTGAGCCCGATTGTCCCGGATCCCAGCATGGATGTGAAATGCATGGCAAGGGCACAGTCCGGCGCCGGGTCTTCCAATAAATGTTCCCCGATCATGTCCAGGGCACCCCCGACTTCCTCGTTGGGCTGAAAGACCAGTTTGATCCTTCCGTCGAACTCCTCCCGGTGGCGTTTCAGAAGCTTGGCCACGACGAGGGATACAGCCATCTGCGCGTCTTTTCCTCCGGCATGCATCATGCCCGGGTTGAGAGAAGCATATTCCACGCCGGTCTGTTCCCGGATCGGATTCCCGTCAATGCTGACGCGGAGCATGACCGTCCTGCCGTACGATCTGCGGCCGTTCAGCACGCCGACGACGCCGGTCTTGCACACGTTGGAAACCGTGTCAAAGCCCAGGGACTTCAAATAATCATAGATCAGTTTTGAAGTCCTGAATTCCTTATAACCGGGCTCCGGATAACGGTGGAACTCGCGGCGGAGTGCGATCAGCTCCGACCGGTAAGCATTGACTTCATCTCTCAGGGATAATTTCATAAACAGACCTCACAACAAACAGCCGGGGAACATTTCCGGTTTTCCGGTCACTCAACGGTTCCTTCGACTTCTTCTCCCTTATAGAATCGTCCGATCAGGTCAATGTCATAGTTGCCCGAAGTCAGCACGCAGGCGACCTTTTCATCCGGTGCTGTTTTGATCCGGCCGGAAAGCAGCGCCGCGACCACGACGGCGGAAGTGGGTTCCGCCACCAGATGCGCATACTGACCGATCAGTCTGACGGCTTCCGCGATATCCGCTTCCCCGACGGGA
>JAFPHE010000021.1 GCA_017388745.1 Lachnospiraceae bacterium
AATCATAGTGATATGTCACTAACCCAATCACTTCATCATACTTCACAGGACGCGGGTCCTGTATATCATTTGCATCGCCTTTCGTGGTGATCTCAGCCGCTGCAGCATCGATCTCAAGGACACGGTGCACCACGACAGCCCCGTCTTTTTCATAGGCGATCACATCCCCTTCCGTCAGGGACGCTGCATCGACATGTTTGACCACGGCCAGACTGCCGACCGGGATCTCGGGCTCCATGCTGCCTGTCGTGACATCAAACGCCTCGCCGCCCGTCACTCGAAGGATCAGAAACGGCAGCAGCGCAGCAACCACCAGAACGATCACCGCCGTCCCAAGCACATTGCAAAACGTTCCAAACGGGCTTTTTTTCTGTTTCTTCCCTGCAGCCATAATGAGCCTCCTCTACTGCATTAACTATAACACAAAAACGGACCGCCCGTACGGGCGATCCGTTTTGTTTATGCAGTTAATTTAGGCCTCTTCGCCTCCATTGTTGCGTTTTCTCATCAGTGCTACGAGGATACCGATCAGAGCTGCGATCGCGACTGCAATCCCTGCGATCGCACCGGCACCGAGGCCGCCGCTCTTTTCTTCACCGTCCTGATCTGCATCAGGTGCAAGCGGTGTATCATCGTCATCGAGATCCTGGGTGTCTTCCGGCTCGCCTTCGCCCTGCGGTGTCGTATCATCATCGATGGTGGCTGCGCCGTCATCACCGGCTGCACCGCCGTCATCTACGCCGGCACCGCCGTCACCAGCCGCACCGCCGTCACCGGCTGCACCACCGCCAGCAGCACCACCGCCGCCAGCTGCGCCGCCGCCTTCAGCACCGCCACCGCCTTCGCCGCCTTCGCCTTCGCCGCCTTCGCCTTCACCGCCTTCACCTTCCGGTGTCTGGGTGTAAACGAACGGGAAAACGTTCTCGGACTCGTCCGCAGACAGGGTCTTGGTCAGGTTGTAAGCCTGGGGCAGATACCCTTCGAAATACAGATAGGAAACTACCGGTTTCTCGCCGATCTTGCCATAGTACGTCTGGGGTGCATGCAGTTCATTGCCATCCTCGTCCTCGAAAGTGACGGTGTAAGCAACAACATCATCGCCTGCAACACCATAGGTCGCTACGACATCAATGTCTTTGGTGACATCAAATCCAGTAACATTACCTTCCTGACCAGCGATATGCCATCCTTTGAAGTAGTACTTGTCATTGGTGACATTTACACTATAGTCGCTGGCATCCCAGCTGCCATAGTTGCCGTCTTCGTCCGCTTCGTATGTTGCGGGGGTCTCCCCGACAACTTCACCCTGTGCGCCGCCTCTGACCGTGACTGTGTAGTCATACGTATCGGCAAACGCGACAGATGTCATTCCGAACATCACGCAGGACAGCACCATGACAAGAGCCAGCAACGATCCTGTGATCTTTCTTCTCTTACTCATTTGCTCCGTCCTCCTTGCGCGATTTCTTCATACGGCCCAGTGCCAGCAGCAGGAGCAGTGCACCAGCCCCGATTGCTACGATGTAGTACGGCAGCATGTTGCTGTCATCACCGGTCTTGGGTGCGGGTGTCGGCGGTTCCGGGGGAGTTTCCTCACCGGGTTCGCGCGGCTCGACTGCGAAGATCAGTTCGATCTCACCTGCCGCATCCTGGTATGCGTTGCCCTGCGATTCTCCGTCGAGCGCCACTGTCAGAGTGACCTCTCCGGAATCGCCGGCTGCCAGTGTTGCCAGGAAGAAGAACTCTTCCATAGCGTTGGTCGCCTTGTGCAGACCCTGTCCGCCGGTCGTATCGTCACCACCGACCGTGTCATTGTTGTAGATATCCGTGCCGTTGTACTGCAGGATATAGGTGTATGCACCACCGCTGGCTTCTGTGCTGTCCTCCAGAGACTGGATGACTTCATTGCTGATCCACCAGTCGGATTCGAGGTCTCCTTCGTTCTTGATCTGGATCGTGTAGGTCTGGCTGTCGCCCGGCTGCAGATCGGAGACATCGATCGTCTTGAATTGCGTCGTGAGCTCTTCCCCGTCGAACGTGACGCTGCCGGCATCAGCCGCGAATGCAGTCGCCGGAACGACCATCATCAGGAGCACAAGGAGTACTGTCGTCATTGTTCTTTTCATCTTCGTACCTCCTTATCCTCTACAGACCCGGAATGAACTGGGATGCATCCACGCCCCATGCGCTCTTTGCCGCATCGGCCGCGTTGTGATCCTGAATGCCGTCCACACTGACTTCCAGATTGAACTTCAGATCATCATACTTGAATGTCGTGGTGATCGTCTTGCCGTCTTCCGAGGTGGTCTGCTCGACCATCGTGCCAAGCGACGGATCCACGCCGATGTTCGTTACGAACGGAGCAGTCTCTTTACCGACGGCTACTTTCTTGGTGCAGTACAGAACGGTGCGTTCCGGTGTGGAAGCGCTCTTGTCCTCTACCCAGCCTTTGCCGAACTTCAGTTTGATGAGCGCCGGATCCAGATCCGTCCGCTTACCTTCTTCGGTCCAGTACTTGTAGACGCTGACGCGTACGTACTGGTCGATGGTACCTGTGTTCTTGACGGTGAGCGATTCATCATACATCTGGCCGATCTTCACGGAATCGCCTTCCGCGATCAGCCCGCTGAGCAGCTCGCCGCCTTCTTCGACTGCATCGCCGTTCTCGTTGAGAACCAGGGCGATGTCTTTTGTTCCGATATCCGCGATGTATTCATCAGACGGTGTCAGAACCGCTCTGGCACTGCCGATACCTCCGAAGAGAAGGGCTGCGATTGCCAGTACCAGCAGAGCGCCTGTGAATACCGAGGAACGTTTTCTTCCTTTCATCACTCACCACTCCCTTCGTAAGCCGGATTGCCTTTGGTTGTCCAGATGCTGGCATCCGTCGGATCCGCGGGATCCGGTTTGCCGTTCTCATCGTAGACTACCTTCATGCTTTCATAAACGATAGCGACGTCCACGATCTGGCCATCCACAAGTTCCTTTTCGGACTTGTCGCTGATCGCGACATCCAGCGGAGTTGTGCTCTCACCGGCGTCTACGATGTCATTGTAGTACCACCAGCCGTCGCCGCCGTCGGTCCAGGCGCCCGAGGCTTTGACCTCGAGGCGCTCGCTGGAGAAGGCCTGCACGCGTACGTAGCAGCTCTCCGGACCTTCGTTGTTGACTGAGATGATTTTGCCCCAGTCATAGAATTCTTCATCGATCGTGGTCTGGTGACCAAGATCCAGGGCGATGCCGCCTGCCGCCTCCGTGTGCGCTGTGAAGTAAGCCAGCGCGGGGGCGACCATTACACCCATGGCGAGGATCACTGCCAGGGCTGTCAACAGGAGTTTGTTTTTCTTCATTTTGATCTACCCCCTCTGCTACTCGTTGTCACCAGCGTCATTGCTGTTGATGACCTCTTCGAGATGGACCCAGCTGCCGCCTTCCGCTTCGTACTCGTTCAGGATGCCGTAGCCATGAGTGAGTTCGCCGTTGTAAGCGTTGCTGAATTCTACGCCGATTTCTTCATCTGCAATGATCGTCTGATCATCCACATCCCAATCAGGACCGGACTTCTGATCGTAAGCAGCGCCGCTGTAGGTTTCTTCTACTTCGACGACTGCACCTGCCGGCAGGTCTTTGATGACTGCCGATGCAGTGGTTGCGCTTGTGAAGTCGAGTGTGACGACACCGTCGTAGACGACGACCGGCTCATCCTTGCCTGCGACTTCCATCGTTGCCTTGACGCTGTAGACGAAGGTCGCCTGGTTGCTGCTGGTCTCGTAAGTCTTGAGATCCTTCGTGATTCTCACGTCACCGAACCGCATGGTGTTGATGATTCTGTAACCCTCTTCCGTGCTGCCGGTGATCTCGGTCTCATAACCGTTCACTTCGACTTCTTCGATCGTGTATTCGATCTCATCGATCGCGACACCGTGCTCATCGAAGGAGTACTTGTCGAGATCCTTGAAGGTGCCCTTCCAATCCTTCTCAGGATCGTCGCTGCCCTTCAGGACCAGCGTCTTGCCGGTATCCTCACCGTCTGCAAGCAGCTTCACGGTGATGCTTTCCGGACGGATGTCGTATCTGGGATCTTCTTCCCAAACCTTTTCGACCGGCAGATCGATCTTCTCTCTGATGTTGCTGATGACCACTTTGTCATTTGCGAATTCGCCGTATTCACCAACAACATTATCGAGTACCCAATTGATCATGCGCTCGAAGTAGCTTTCCTGAACTTCGCTCTCTTCTTCGACTGCTACGATCGTGTAGACCGCTGCTTCGCCGTCCCACTTGACGGTGACTGTCCAGGAATTCGTACCGCCGGATTCGCCTTCGGCTTCGAAGACATAACCGGTGGGCACTGCTTCTGTCAGGTTGAATGTGTACTCATCCTGTTCACGCTCGTCGGTACCAAGCCAGCCTTCCTCGACCGGGATCGTGATGGTAGCGACACCGTCTTCATCGGTCTTCTCGGTGATCGTCTTCGCAGCGTCACCTTCCGCACCATTGTCCAGTGTGAATTCGACATCCTTGAGCGGTGTGCCGTATTCATCCACCTTCTCGATGTTCAGTTCGACTTCGTTCGCACTCTGCTGGACATCGACCGTGTTCGTGATCTTGGTGGAGTAGCCGATGACTTTCTGATCTTCATCCGTGACGTCGACCACTTCGCCGTCGATTTCCTTGATGAAGCCCGGAACGAGCATTTCGTCGACCGTGTATTCGATCAGCTTGCCGCCCTTGCCGTTCTCATCAAATTCGTACTTCGGCAGGTCTTCGAACTTGTAGTACCAGTTACCCTCTTCGTCAGCATCTTCTGCTGTGAGGACCTTGGTCGCCACAGGTGTCTCTGCGCCGTCTGCGATCAGTTTGACCGTGATGCTTTCAGGCATCAGTTCTTCTGCATCGTCTTCATAGCCATCCAGATCCCAGACCTTAACGCCTTCAACGAAGACTTCTTCAGGTGTGTAACTGTTGGTGACCTCGAAGCTGATGTCTTCATCTTCTTCTGCAGTCTGTGCTTCGACCGGTTCAGTCGTGTACTCGCTGCCGTCCGGCAGGGTCTCAACGACCTTGTAGCTGATCTGTACGCCGTCTTCGTAGACCGGCAGATCTGTCCACTCGTAGGTCCAGTCGTCTTCCGCACCGACTTCGACCGCCTCGTCGACTGCTACGTCATTCGCGTACAGCTGGATCGTTGCACCGACGTCAGCACGTTTGCCGTCCACGTCGTCTGCATCGTCCCAGATCTTCGAGACGTCGATATCGATCGTCTTCGGTTCGTAACTGTTGGTGACTTTGAAGCTGATGTCTTTATCTTCCTCTGCGGTCTGTGCCGGAACCGGTTCAGTCGTGTACTCTGTGCCATCCGGCAGTGTCTCGACGACCTTGTAGCTGATCTGTTCACCGTCTTTGTAGACCGGCAGATCTGTCCACTCGTTGGTCCAGTCATCTTCCGCACCAACTGTGACAGGATCACCTACTGCTACGTCATTCGCGTACAGCTGGATCGTTGCGCCAACGTCAGCACGCTTGCCGTCCTGATCGTTTGCATCGTCCCAGATCTTGGTGACGTCGATGTCGATCGTCTTCGGTTCGTAGGAGTTAGTGATATCGAATGTCAGGTTCGTGTCTTCTGCTGCAGTCTGTGCATCGACATCTTCTGTCGTGTACTCGCTGCCGTCCGGCAGGGTCTCAACGACCTTGTAGCTGATCTCTTCGCCATCTTCGTAGACCGGCAGACCAGTCCATGTGTTCGACCAGTCATCAGCCTCACCGACAGTGACCGGATCGCCGACAGCGACATCGTTTGCGTACAGCTGGACAGTTGCGCCGACGTCAGCACGCTTGCCGTCCTGGTCGTCTGCGTCATCCCATTCCTTGTTCACGGTGATGTTGATCTTCTCAGGCTCGTAGGAGTTGGTTACCTCGAAGCTGATATCCTTATCTTCCTGTGCAGTCTGTGCCGGGACCGGTGTGGTCGTGTACACGCTGCCATCAGGCAGGGTCTCAACTACCTGGTAGCTGATCGCTTCGCCATCTTCGTAGACCGGCAGATCAGTCCACTCATTGCTCCAGTCGTCTTCCGCACCGACTTCGACCGCCTCGCCGACGGGTTCGCCATTCGCGTACAGCTGGATCGTTGCGCCGACATCAGCACGCTTGCCGTCCTGGTCGTTCTCGTCGTCCCAGATCTTGGTGACGTCGATGTCGATCGTCTTCGGCTCGTAGCTGTTGGTGATTGTGATCTCGCCCTTGCCGTCCTTGCTGGCCGTCACGGTCACATCATCACCGCTCTTCGTGTACTCGCTGCCATCCGGCAGTGTCTCTACGGCGGAGTAAACGAGTGTTGTGCCGTTCTCCTTGACCGGCAGGTTGTCCCAGGTCTTGCTCCAGTTATCAGCAACGCCGACCTCGACCGGGTCGCCAACTGCGGTCTTCTGACCTTCGCCCGCCTGCTTGTACAGCTGGACAGTCGCATTGACATCGTCACGCTTGCCGTCCTGATCATTCTCGTCGTCCCAGAGTTTGTTGACGGTCATCGTCATCGTTTCCGGAACGTGCTTATTGGTGATCTCGCCGCCGTCGCCAACCTCTGTGACAGCACCGACTGCTTCGTACTCAGCGATTTCATCTTCGCTGATGGTCCAGGTGATCTGGCTGCCGATGCTGCCCGGCTTGAACATGGGCAGACCATCCACAGAAACTGTGTAGGTGCCATCCCCGTTGTCTGTCACAGTCAGCGGGTAATCTGCGGTGACATCATCCTTATGCTCTGTGGTTGTACCATCCTCTGCGGTTGTTACATAAGACATCCAGAGATGGAGCTTCGCTTTGAAGCCATCCGCATCCGGTCTGTAACCATCCTGGTTATCCGCATCGTCCCAGATCTTGGTGATTTCAATATCTGTAGTATCAGGTTCATAGGAGTTGGTGATTGCGATTGTGCCGCTGTCGTCCTTTACGGCCGGCAGGGTCTTATCATCACCGCTCTTGGTGTACTCGCTGCCGCTCGGAAGCGTTTCCACTACGGAGTAGGTGATCTGTTTGCCGTTCTCATTGACCGGCAGGTTCTCCCAGACTTTGATCACGCCGTCTTCAGCAGCGACATCGACCGGATCGCCGACGGCACTTCTCGAACCGTCAACCGTCTTGTACAGCTGCACGGTTGCGTTCACAGATGCACGCTTGCCGTCCTGATCGTTGCTGTCATCCCAGGTCTTGGTCGCTGTGACCTTGGTAGTCTCGGGAGTATAACTGTTGGTGATTGTGGTCGTACCGCTGTCGTCCTTCACAGCCGGCATGTCTTTGCCGTCACCGCTCTTGGTGTACTTGCTGCCATCCGGGAGCGTTTCCACTACGGAGTAGGTGATCTGCTTGCCGTTCTCATTGACCGGCAGGTCGCCCCAGCTGTAAGTCCAATCGTCGGTGATCGCGACATCAACCGGATCGCCTACTTCTGTCGTTGTGCCGTTCACTGTCTTGAACAGCTGTACGGTCGCGCCGACATCTTTGCGGATACCATCCTGATCGTTCGCGTCATCCCAGAGTTTTTCAACCGTTACGGTCGTAGTCTCCGGAACATGCTTGTTCGTGATCTTAATACCAGTAATGTTGCCCTCGGTATCTTTGATACTCTCTGTTGTTTTCGAGTAGCCGCCAGGTACTTCAACTTCATCCGCTGTGTAGACGTATGCCTGTACCGCGACCGCTCTTGTGGGTGCTTCTCTCTTTTCGGAATCGCCCTGTTCAGGAGCCGCTTCGTCAGTCTCATCTACAGCTTCGGTTTCGTCGACCTCTACAACCTCCAGAACTTCGGGTTCCACAGCATCTGCTTCGTCCGCATCCTCAGTTGTTTCGGTTTCCACGGCTTCGTCTGCAGGAGCAGCCTCTGTTTCAGCAGGTTCTGTTTCAGCAGGTTCTGCAGATTCTACAACTTTATCTTCTGCAGGTGCTGCTTTGGTGCTTCTGCCGGGTTCAGTGGGCGCCGCGTTGTTGTCATTGCTCTCAGACCCCGATGTTTCAGGCTTCTTGTTCTTTTCAAGACCGGTCCATGTATGCTCCCATTCGTTGCCTGCGTTCAGTGTCACAGGGTTCCCGAATGCTACGCCGTCTCTGTACAGCTGAGCCTGGATCGAAGTAGGTCTGATGCCATCCTGGTTATTATTGTCGTCCCAGACCTTTACCACTTTATAGGTCGTCTTATCCGATTCTCTGCTGTTGGTGATGGTCGTGATCCCTGTCCCGTGTTCAGTCGTAGTTTCATAGAAACTTACCCAACTACCGGAAGTGTCCTCACTTGCGGTGTAAACGATCTCTTCGCCGCCAGCATACTTCGGGATCTTCGACCAGGTGTGTGTCCAGTCGTTCCCATCGTTCAGTGTAGCTTCATCAACGACCTCGCCGTCTGCTTTCAGATACACTTTCAGTTCGTCCGGACGATGCCCGTCTTTATTATCGTCATCATTCCAGACTTTCACGACCTCGTACTTTGTGACGACCGGTGTGTGGACGTTAGTCACGGTGAGACCTTTTTCCATGTCTCCGCCGTATGTAATACCATAGGTCCCGTCACCATCCGTACCGGTGAGTACGTCGGTCTTCACCTCTTCGATGCTGTACTGGATCGCTGTGCCCGCCTTGAACTTCTCAAGACCAGTGAAGGAGCCTTTCCAGTTGTTGCCTGCATTGAGGGTGAGTGTCTTACCGGTGTCTACTCCATCAGCCAGCAGTTTCACAATGACGCTGGTCGGACGGATGCCATCCTGGTTGTTCGCATCTTCCCAGATCTTTTCTGCCGGGATGTCGATGACCTCAGGCGTGTGTTTGTTGGTGATTGTCCCGTGGTCTTTTGCCGGGCTGCCGGTCGTGGTGTAATGATCGATCGCAGACTCGGTCACGGTGTATTCAACTTCCTGTCCGTTGTTATAGCGCGGCAGGTCTTTGTAAGTAATGGTATAGGTGCCATTACCGTTGTCTGTAACAGTCGGCTCTTTCCCGGCTACTGCAGGGGAAAGGGTCAGCTTAGCTTTCAGCTCATCCGCAGTCAGACGGTAACCATCCTGATTGTCGTTATCGTCCCACACCTTGGTGATCTCAAGGTCAGTCAGAGCGTAGTCGTTAGTGTACTTGACAGTGTAGCTTGTCTTTGTGTTTTCAATGGTACCCGTCGTTCTCTGTCCGCCGCTGAATGTGCTGTCTACACCCTGTGTCAGCTCAGCACTCTTAAATGCAAAGTTAGAGCCCGTGGGCAGGGATTCATTGAACGTATAGGTCGTTCCTGTGGGCAGGTTGATGAAACGCAGGTTCCATCCATCCTTCATCTCAACACTGATGGGCGTATTATTTGCTACATAGTAATATCCATCAGCATTAGGGCCAACAAGTCCAGTGGCGGATACGGTAGCATCTGTGACAGTTGCACCGGCTTTCGTATCATAAATCGAGAACCACAGCCAGTAATCGGAGTTGTGCTCCGGGTCATCGGTGGGTGCTGTCGACGGCGCCTTGGAGTTGTTCACCTGAAGTGTGAACGGGAATTTTGCGTTTGCAGGCGCATCTTCACCTGTAACAACCTTTGAAAGGTTCAGGTTGGAACGACGGTGGTTGATCGCCGTCAGACCCGCTGCGCTTGTGTCAGCATAGTACTCTTTCCCTTTGATCGTGTACTTTGTCGCACCTGAAGGAGCCGGATGCGCAGCATCGATCTGGATGAGCATCGTCTTTGTGCCGTTGATGAGCATCGGGTGTACGACAGGTGATTCGAGTTCCCAATGATACTGCTCATCGCCAAGCTCAGCGAATTTGAAGTCGTGGCCTTCCGCGCCGGGAAGTACTTTTCCGTTCTTGATGATACCAATCGAAATGAACGATTCCGTCTCCCAGTTATTATCATCGCTGATCGTTGCCTTGTGGAACGGTTTGTCATCCATGAGGACTGTGATTTCAAGTTCGTCGACATCAGGATCCGCGCCTACCCACTGCTTGTTTGCTTTCAGTGTTTCGGCATCGGTTGCAACAGGATCCGGGTTGACATAGGCACTTGACTGCTGCCCCGCTTCATCACGGGTATCATCCCAACTCAGCGTCGCGTTAGTATTGGTGCGCAACGCATAATTGCCGTTACCCTTATCTTCAATATACTTCTTGATTTCCGAATCAAGGGAAGCATATGTGATGTCGCCATTCTTCAGTTGCGCGATGGTATCATAGGTCTCCTGACTCGGATAGCAGTCGAACGTCACTGTGTAACGGACACCATTCTCAAGGACACCCTGACTTTCAAGATCCCATTCGACCGAACCGTTTTCGAATGTCGCTTTAGGAGCATCCGCCCACGGCTGCATGGTGCCGTAGGTCCCGCCGGAACGATAGTATTTGAAGGAATCCGTATCGACTTCGAGCAGTTCAGCAACTCGGCCGGAGGTGGTCGTGACCTGGTTGGTCGTGCCATCGTCGATCGATGTGTTGCCGATACCCATCATCTCGATCTTTGCCAGGATATCAGCCAACGCCTGGTTGAGAGCGGCTGTATCGTTGGCATTGTAGAAGTTGCCGGCAGGTGCACCTGCAGCGGTCGTCAACGTCTGCATACGGCTGACATCACCGTATGCGCCGATTGTGAAGAAGTGATCTCCGCCAACGTTTTGGACAATCGCCTGTGCCTCAGGCAGCGCGGCCTGGTAGCAGCGGTTCATCGAAGTCGGGGAGTAGTTGTCCTGATTCGGGTTGTCCGAACCAAGGCCATAAACACTCCAGGTGTTGTAATAATAGTTGTCACTTCTGTATGTATTCCAATCGTTGTTAGACCAGTTCGGGTTGTCATTTCTCGGCAGATAATCGGTGGTGATTCTGGTGTCACGGAAGGTCGGGTTACCATCGGAAACGAAGATGACAAATGTCTTATCGCTGTCCCCGAAGTTGACATTCCCGGCCTCGTCCAATGCATCTTCCCAGTTTGTACCACCGTCCGCGCTGAGGGCATTCACTGCGTTCTTGAACTGCGTGCTGCTGGTGGTAGGCGTCCGCGAAATAGTTGCGTTCGTCGAGAAGCTGACAAGCGCCATCTGAACCGTGTCCGGTGCACTCGGTGTATTGTATGCATACAGTTTGTCGGCCAGATTGTTGACCGCAGTTTTTGCTGCATTCATACGTTGCGTTGTCATCGAACCGGAACGGTCGAAAATAACGATAACGTTTACGTTGTTCGGCTGTTTCTCCGAGTCACCGACAACATCCAACGATATCGTATACGTACCATCATGATTGTCTGTGATGGTCTTCGAGTGCGGCGGCACCTGTCCAGTTGCCGCTGCCGCGAACTGAGTCGAAAACAATGTCAAAACCATACAAAGCACCATCAACCAGCTGAGTGCTTTGCGTTTTTGCTTTCTTCTCTGATCGCCATTCTTTCCTTTTGCAATCATTCTACTCACTCCTTTGGACCTTAAGGATAACTATCATCATCTTTCCGTTCACCTGACGGAAAGAATAGATTTTAAAGTTGCATAATATTAGTCGTATACATTATAAACAATGCATTTTTCTGAA
>JAFPHE010000125.1 GCA_017388745.1 Lachnospiraceae bacterium
CAGTTTATCGGGATAAAGAAAAGCCCCCATAGGGCTTGTCTCGGAAAAATAATTCATATATACTTGGATCGAATAAGCTGAAAGGATCGAGCGAAATGAGCAAAACGAACAAGCCGGCAGCCGGTCACGACATCGCATCCGCACAGGAACATATTCATGAACACGGGCACTACCACTCTCCCGAGCATAAGCGCAAGGTCGTAAACCGTCTTTCCCGCGCGATCGGCCACCTGGAGCGTGTCAAAAGCATGGTTGAAGAAGACCGTGACTGTGCCGACGTTCTGATCCAGCTCGCCGCGGTCGAAGCCGCGCTCAAGAGTACCAGTAAAGTCATCATCAACGAGCATATCGATCACTGCATCTATCATGCCATCGAAGACAAAGACATGGATCTGCTTTCCGAGTTCCGGGAAGCAATCAATAAATACCTTTGAGACATCAAAGCCGCCGGCTGGACCGGCGGCCTTTCTTATTCCATTTCATATCAATGAATGTCTGTGATCAGCATGGCATCTCCGAAGGAGAAAAATCGATAGCGTTCGCATACCGCCGCCTCATAAGCCGCCATCACATGCTCCCGTCCTGCCAGCGCCGAAACCAGCATGATCAGCGTGGACTGCGGCAGATGGAAGTTCGTGATCAGGCTCTGTACAAGCTTCCATTCATAGCCGGGATAAATGAAGATCGATGTCCAGCTCCCGCCGGCCTTGAGAATGTACTTCGGGACATAGCTTCCGTCCGTTTTCCTAAGCATCCGGAGTCCCCTGACATTCACTTCTTCAAAGCCGTCTCCTTCAGATGCCCCGGCTTCCCGGTTTTCCGTCATCATTTCATATTCCGGATTCAGCACAGCTGCCGACTCCATGGTCCTCGTGGAGGTCGTGCCGACGGAAAAGATCCGGTGACCCGCCGCAAGCGTCTCATTGACGGTCTTTGCAGTCTCCTCGCTCACTTCGTAGTATTCTGAATGCATATGATGGTCTTCGACCGTCTCCGCCTTGACAGGCCGGAACGTACCGAGTCCGACATGGAGCGTGACCCGCGCGATCTTCACTCCCATCTCTTCGATCTCCGCAAGCAGTTCTTTTGTAAAATGCAGACCTGCGGTCGGCGCTGCCGCGGACCCGTCATGCACGGCATAGACCGTCTGGTAGCGGTTCTTATCCTGAAGCTTATGTGTAATATACGGCGGCAGCGGCATCTCTCCGAGGCGGTCAAGCACCTCTTCAAAGATACCTTCATATTCAAAATGCACGAGGCGGTTGCCCTCTTCCACCGTGTCCATGATCTCGGCTTTCAGAAGTCCTTCGCCGAAAACGACCCGGGCGCCCTGACGAAGCTTCTTGCCGGGCCGGACAAGGCATTCCCAGGTATCCGCTTCCTTACGCTTCAGAAGAAGGATCTCCACGTGTGCACCCGTATCTTCCTTCACGCCGAGCAGCCTTGCCGGGATGACCCTGGTATCGTTGATGACCAGGCAGTCACCGGGCGCCAGATATTCTTTGATATCTGTAAAATGCCTGTGCGAAAATGCGCCGGTCTCCTTATCCAGCACCAGCAGCCTCGAAGAGCTGCGGTCCTCCAGCGGATCCTGCGCGATCAGTTCCTCCGGCAGTTCATAATCAAAGTCTTTTACCTGCATGTTATATCTTCCCTTATTGTTTCTGTAAGACGCATCACGCAGTACGGCGGATCACAGCTTCGCCATACTGCGTGTTCTCAGTTCATATATAAATGTCCGTTTGACGGAAAAGATCACTCTGCCGGAGCATCTTCTCCCTCATTTGCGGTTTCTTCTTCTGAAGCTGCGGTCTCCGCAACGTCTGCGCTGTCCGCGGTCTCTTCCAATGCCGGGAGCGTCGCCCCTTCTACCAGGATGGAATCCTCGGGATCCAGGAACAGGTCAACTTCCTGTTCCCTGTCGATGTCCAGGTTGGACTCCTTATAGATCTCACCGTTGCGGAAAGAGGTATAGATGAGTGCCAGTTCACTGTCGGAATCCAGCGCCTCCTTCAGCCTGCTGTCGGTGTCCTCGATCATTGACTTTACGTTCGGGCTCTCAAGCTCCGCTTCGAGATAGTCGACCCTCTCCTTGATCAGGTTTTCAAGGAAAATGTAACCGCCGTCGGCAGCACGTTCCGCATAGAAATACATGATCCCCGGCGCCAGCGTGTCGGTCCTTCTGAAATCCACGTCATACTGTACGACGCAGACACGGTCGCCGTCGTAGGCGCCGGCTGCGTCATAAACTGAAATGTTCCTGAATGTCTGGATCCAGGCAGCCTGGGCTTTCAGTTTTTTCTCCAGGACCTCATCGGGTTCTGTATCGCTTCGGCCGTACATTTCCAGGATCCTGGAAGTATCACCGGCAAGCCTTGCCTCAAAGTATTCCTGGACCATGAGCTGCAGCTCCGGGATCTCACAGGGTGTGATCTCTTTCACCTCAATACGGTTGGCTTCTTCCTCAGCGATCGATGCTGCGATCGATGCCTCGATCGAAGCCGATTCCGCTTCGGATGCCTCGATTGCAGCCTGCCGCTTTCTTGCTGAAAGGACAGCCGCAAGGATCGCGACCAAAAGCACGGCAGCCACGACCACGATGACCGGAAGAAGACTGCCGCTGCCGGACCTTTTTCTCGATGATCCCGAAGCGCGAGGCCCGGAGCTGAAATTGTTGTTTCTTGAATCTGCCACGGTTTAGCCGACCTTCTCGACGTATACGCCGTTCTCATTGACGCGGTACTTGCCTTCGACCACGGTATTCGTAGCCATAACGCCGTTGTTCTGCAGGTAGTAGGACTTGGAATCCTGCGTTACCCACTTGCCCTTGACCATTGCGCCGTTTTCGGGATTGAAGTAGTACCAGTTGCCGTTGGTGAACTGCTTCCAACCGACGCTCATGATCGAGTTGCTTCCGAAGAAGTAGGAGTTGCCGTTGACATCCAGCCACTCGTTGGTGCAGTAGCTGCCGTCCGCTTTCTTATACTTCCAGCCGGCTGTGGTCTGCTCCCACTTGCCGCCTGCAGCCGCTGCGGACGAAGAAGTGCCCGTACCGGAGGAAGCGTTGACAGCCGAAGACTGCGATACCGCACTGCTGCCTGCCGCGATCCTCTTGAGACCGTAGTCATAAAGAGCCTTGGTGTCGGTATACTGGGTCGTATTGGACTTGAAGACGACCGCGATCAGCTGGTGGTTATTGCGCTCGATGCCGCTTGCAAGGCAGCTGCCTGCCTTGGATGTATAGCCGGTCTTGCCGCCGATGATGCCCTCGTAGTAATCAGCGCCGCCTTCCAGCAGACGGTTGCTGTTGGTGCAGGTAAGCTTGCCTCTGCTTGAAGTCGCAGGCAGTGTATAGGTCTTGGTCAGAAGGACCTGGCGGACGGTCGCGTTGTTCAGCGCAGCCTTCGTGATCAGCGCCATATCCCTCGCGGTCGTATAGTGATTTCCGTTGAGACCGGAAGCATTTTCAAAATGCGTATTGGTGCAGCCGAGCTCCTTCGCTCTCTGGTTCATCAGCTCTGCGAAAGCGGACTGTGATCCGGCTACCTTCTCTGCTATTCCGTTTGCAACTTCGCATGCGGAACGGAGCATCATCGCGTACATGGCGTCATTGACCGTCATGGTGTCACCGGTCTTCATGCCTGCGGTCACCGCGCCGCTCTCCAGGTTGTTGACAGCGGATGAAGAGAATGTGATGCTGTCGCCCATGTTGAGACGCTCCGCCGCAAGCAGTGCCGTCATAAGCTTGGTCGTGGACGCCGGATACATCTGGGTGCTGCCGTTCTTGTCGAACAGGATCTCATTGGTCGTCGCATCAAAGAGAACCGCAGCGCCGCCGTTGATCTCGGGCTTTGCCACGCTGGACTGCGTCGCGTCCGTCGGGGCTACTGCCTGCGTGGAAGGAGCTGCCGCCGTCGCGCTGCCTGCGCCTGCCACGGTCTGGCCGGTTCCGACGGGCTGTGTTGCCTCGGACTGAACTGACTGGGACTGGACCGTCTGTGTCTGTACAGACTGTGTCTGCGCCGTCGTGCCGCCTCCCGGTCCGATGCCGTTATTGAAGCTCGGAGACCCACCGTTAAAGTCGCCGCCGATGACCAGGTAGCCCTTCTCGTTCACGTTCTTGGAATCCGTGTTCGGACCGGTCTGCGTAATGACCGCACCGTTAGATACGTCCACGCTGCCGCCGCCCATCCAGCCGGTGTTTGTTGTGGTGCCCGAAGAGGTCACGCCTGTCGATGTGGACACGCTCGTTCCGCCGTTTCCGGGGCTGGTCGCCACGATCACATTGTCTGCATACGCTGCCTGGCTGAGGATCATTGCTGCTGCCATCACCAGGACCGTCAATCTTGCTTTTTTCATATCCTCTCCTTTGTTCCTGAAAAGAGTTCTATCTTATTCCACATCATCCTTATCGGACGGTATGCGGATGTTTGCTTCTGCCATCGCCTGCTCATAGGCATTTCTTCTTGCTTCCTCAGCTTTCCGCTCAGCATCGCTTTTCTGAGGAGTTACACTGACAGCAGGATTCTCTTCCGCCGTCTGTATCTCTTCTGCCGGCTCCGTCTCACTCTGTGAGGTTTCAGCAGACTCCTCTTCCGCAGCGTCCGGCAAAGCAGCTGTTTCCGCCGTCTGTCCGTCAGCCACGGCATCTGCTTCGTCAGCCGTTTCTGATGGGGCGTACTGCCCGGTTCCTTCGACCTTGTGTAAGATATCCATGAATTCGCTGCCGGTGATCGTCTCCTTCTCGATCAGGTACGCCGCGATCTTGTGCAGGGCATCCAGGTGCTCCGAAAGGATCCGCTTGGACTCCTCATAAGAGACCGCCAGCATCTTCATGATCTCCTCGTCGACCTGGGTCGCCGTCGCATCACCGCACTCCAGTACGCTTCTTCCGCTCAGGTACATATCCTGCACTTTTGCGAGTCCCATGAGTCCGAAACGCTCACTCATGCCGTAGCGCGTGATCATTGACCGCGCGATCTCGGTGGCCTTCTCAATGTCGTTTGCCGCACCGGTCGTCACCGTATCAAAGATCAGTTCCTCTGCTGCCCTGCCGCCGAGCGTGGTGACGATCATCGCCTCAAGTTCTTTTTTGGTATTGAGGTATTTCTCCTCCTCAGGCACCTGCATAACGTAGCCGAGGGCACCCATGGTACGGGGAACGATCGTGATCTTCTGCACCGGCTCCGCATCCTTCTGGACTGCTGCGATCAGCGCGTGTCCGACCTCGTGGTAGGATACGATCCTGCGTTCCTCCTGGGAAAGGATACGATCCTTCTTTTCTTTGCCGACCAGCACGACTTCGACTGCCTCGAAAAGATCCTTCTGGCTGACTGCGTCGCGGCCGTTCTTGACCGCAGTAATAGCAGCCTCATTGACCATATTGGCAAGGTCAGCACCGACAGCGCCGCTGGTCGCAAGACCGATCTCGTCAAAATCGACCGTCTCGTCCAGCCTTACGCCTCTCGCATGGACCTTCAGTATATTGACTCTTCCTTTCAGATCCGGCGTTTCGACGATGATGCGCCGGTCAAATCTGCCCGGACGCAGAAGCGCGGGATCGAGGATCTCCGGGCGGTTGGTCGCGCCGAGTACCATGATGCCCTTCGCCGGATCGAAACCGTCCATCTCGGAAAGAAGCTGGTTCAGAGTCTGTTCACGTTCATCGTTGCCGCCGCCGAACCGGGAGTCGCGCGACTTGCCGATCGCATCGATCTCGTCGATAAAGACGATGCATGGAGCCACTGCTGTCGCCTGCTTGAAAAGGTCACGGACACGTGATGCGCCCACACCGACGAACATCTCGACAAAATCGGAGCCCGTCAGTGAGAAGAACGGGACTTCCGCCTCTCCGGCGACCGCTTTTGCAAGCAGGGTCTTGCCGGTACCGGGCGGTCCGACCAGCAGTGCTCCCTTCGGGAGCTTTGCGCCGATCTTGCGGTACTTTGCAGGATTATGGAGGAAATCAACGATCTCGACCAGCGATTCCTTCGCTTCGTCCTCGCCTGCAACATCCTCAAAGTTGACTCCGGTGTCCTTCTGCATATAGACCTTGGCATTGGACTTGCCGACGCCCATGATTCCGCCGCTGCCGCCCATACGTCTGCTCATGAAGTGCATGAACAGGATGATCGCCGCAAACGGAAGCACCACGCCGATCAGGATGTCCCAGATGTATCCGGTCCTGTCCGGTTCCTCCTGATAACTGGTAACACCGTGCTCCAGCAGCATCTCCGTGCGGCCGGGGTCTTCCATCGCCACCGTATAATAATGGAGCAGCGGGGAATACTCCTTGGAATCCGCCTTCGGCACGATCGTGATGATCTCATCGTCGATCGTTACCGTATCGACCTCACCGTCTTCCACCATCTTGTAGAAGGCATCGTAGGACACTTCCACATTGGACCGGTTCCGGATGAGCGAGCGGCCGTAATTCATGACGAACAGGGCAACGGATGCGACAATGATCAGAATAATGATATTCTGTCCAAAGTTCGGGGTGCCGGAGCCTCCGCCATTACCGCCTCTTCGGTTTTTGTTATGGTCCTGGTTCATCTCTGTCCTTTGTTTTTATTGACTGCAGCTACGATCTTCTCCTTATCCTC
>JAFPHE010000126.1 GCA_017388745.1 Lachnospiraceae bacterium
GCGTTGTCAAAATATACTTCTTTCATCAGTTACTCCGTTATCATATCGCAGGATCAGAAGCTCTGTGTTCCGGTCCGCGCAAGTACACCTATTTTACACGGCATATGTCGCAAAAGCAACAGTGAGATGCAATACCTGCCGTTTAATGATCTACTGCAGTACACCCTGAACCAGTCTTTCCTCCCAGTTGCTGTGTCTGTAATAAAGGAACAGGATCAGTGAACACAGCGCCCAGCCTGCAGGATAAGCGAGTGCAATGGGATAAATGGAGGCCGTAAGATGCGACGCAACAAAAAGATATACCTGTCGGAACAAAACAAACGAACCGAGCATAATGATCATCGGCGTCTTTGCATCTCCTATGCCGCGTAGAATACCTGCATAGCATTGGTTGAAACAGATCAGGAAATCCAGCGGCCCCTGTACCCTGAGGAACAGGACCCCGTAATGCAGTACTTCCGGGTCTTTATTAAAGAGGCCTATGGCCTGCGGCGCCAGGATAAACATGAGCGCGCTCAATGCCGCCGTGATGCCGAGCCCCATGCCCAGCGCAACGCGGGCACCCTGTTTGATCCTGTCAATGTTGCCGGCGCCGGCATTCTGGCCCGTGAATGTCGTTATAGCCAGACCGATACTCGTTACAGGAAGTACGGTAAATGCATCTATCCTCTGATACGCACCCCAGCCGGACGTGCTGCCAGCACCAAAGCCGTTCACATAACTCATGACAAAGACGTTTGAAAAAGAAGTCAGCGCCATCTGTGCGCCTGCCGGCAGACCGATCTGTATGATCCTCTTAAGCATATCCGGATCTATGCGCATCTCACGCATGCGGCAGCTGTAGACCTCGCGGCTTCGAAACAGGACATAAAACACCATGATCGCCGAAAAAAACTGTGACAGCACCGTAGCCCAGGCAACGCCCGCCACACCCATGCGGAAGCGGATGACAAACAGCAGGTCAAGCGCGACATTGCAGAGCGAACAGAAGATCAGGAAATACAGCGGCCTTCTGGAATCCCCTACTGCTCTCAGGATCGCCGAACCCATGTTATAGAGCATCTGCCATATAAGACCCGCAAAATAGATCCTTAGATAGATCATCGCCATCTCCGCGATCTCGGGCGGTGTCTTCATAAAATATACGAGCGCCGGGGTGATCAGGATCCCGAGTGCCGTCATCGCAAAACTGAGAAACACCGTGGCGACCACACTGGTATGCACTGTCTTCCGCAGTTTTTCTTCATTCTTTGCACCGAAATACTGGGAGATCACGACCGAAGCTCCCGATGAAAAGCCGATAAAAAGACTGATCAGGGTCATCGTGGCAGGCATGTTTGCCGTCACCGCGCCAAGCGCTTCCGGACCCACAAAATTGCCCACGACAACACTGTCCACCGTATTGTAGAACTGCTGGAAAACGTTGCCCGCGAGAAGCGGCAGCGAAAACATCAGGATCTGCATCGCGATGGGGCCGCTTGTCATATCCATGGCCTGTGCACTTCTGCCGGGTTTGAAACGCTGAAAAGCCAAATGAATCCCTCTTTCTGTACTGATACCCGTTGGCTGCAATGATCAGCCTGACTTCATTCTTTCCTTCCGGATCCCTGCCTTCTGTACGGTCCGGTAAAGCAGCCAGAATGCCAGCACGGCGCTTAAAGCTTCACTTACCGGAAGCGCTGCCGCAAGTCCAGTCTCCCCGAATATCCTGTCCAACAGGAACATAAACGGTATATAGATCACCAGTTCCCGTATAAATGCGTGAAAAAGCGTACCTCTGCCGTTTCCCATCGCCTGCATACAATATGACGCGTGGTAGTTCATGAACTGCACAGGAGAAGCAACAGACCGGATCCTCAGAAAACGCTCTGCGTATGCGAGCGTTATCAAAGCGGTCCCGGCGTCCCCCGCGGTGGTGCTCAGAAAGATGCCCGAGACCTGCTTTGCAAAAAGCTGAAACAAAAGCATGCAGAAGCACGCAACGGCAAGACCCGCCGTCCGCCCCGTGCTGATCGTTCTGTTCATCCGGACATGATCACCGGAAGAATAGTTGTATGCCACGATCGGAAGCATTCCCTGGCACAGACCGACATTGATCGCATTGGGAAGACGTTCCACCTTGATCGTGATCCCGATGGCTGCAAGTGCCATATCATTGTGTGCTGCGGCGATCATATTGACGCACATGTTCGCAACATCGAAAAGGCCGGTCAGCACCGCGGAAGGGATGCCGACCGCGAAAAGCCTGCCCAGGTCTTCCCTGCTGATGCTTCGTGCATCGGAGAGTCGCAGGCTTAAGGGCGACGAAGCGGATGCCACCTTATAAGCATGGATCAGATATGCGCAGGCGATCGTATTGGAAAGCAGTGTTGCGGCAGCGGCACCGGTGACTTCCATGCCGCGGGGCAGGATGACAAACATGAACAGCGGATCCAGTACCATGTTGAGGATACCTCCCCCGCTTAAGCCCAGGCTCGCCTGCAGCGAATAACCCGCATTGCGCAGAAGATGCGCGAGCACCATTGACAGCAGCGTCGGGAGTGTGCCGATCACGATCACGATCAGCGCATAGCTGCGCGCATAGGCGATCGTCTGATCCGATGCTCCGAGCGCCCGCAGGACCGGATCCATGAAGAGTCCGATCAGAAGGGAATACAAAAGCGCGATACAGACTGTGCCGTATACGCTGAAAGCGCTGACAGACTTCGCTTCCCTGTTTTTTCCCGCGCCCATGAGCCTCGCCATGTGGCTGCCTCCGCCGATCCCGAAAAGATTGGCAAAGGAAATGTTCATCAGCATGATGGTCAGCGTGATCGTGGTCGCTGCCACCATATAGGAGTTGCCCGTCCTGCCGATAAAAAAGGTATCAACCACGTTATAGATCAGGTTGATCACCTGACTGATGATGGTCGGGACTGCCATCGTAAATAGCGCCTGCGCCACCGGCATATGCGCAAATAATTCAGTTTTATCTGTCTTCTGCCCTGTCATTCATAAAGCCGTCTTATGATCACTGCCGGTCTTCTGCCGCGAACTTTGCCGCCAGCCTTACCAGCACTTCCGTTGCCTTATCCATCGACTGTATCGTGATATATTCATGCGGACCGTGGAAATCATGTCCTCCGGTACCCAGGTTGGGGCATGGAAGCCCGAGGAAAGACAGCCTCGCTCCGTCTGTGCCCCCGCGGATCGGCTCCTCGTCCGGAACGATGCCCATTTCACGATATACCTCTCTCACACGGTCAAGCAGAAAAGCATACTTCGGCATAATCGCTTCGATCATGTTGGCATAGGACTCCGTGATCTCCGCTTCCACGCCGCCGTATTTTTCATTCAGCAAGCCGGCAGCTTGCCGCACGGTCTCCTCCCTTTTTCCGAGAATGTTCCTGTCATGATCCCTGAGGATATAATTCAGCACGCAGCAGGAAACGTCTCCCCTGATCTCTTCAAGGTGGTAGAATCCCTCACGGCCTCTTGTCGCAGCCGGCGTCTCATCTGCAGGCAGCATGGCGATAAACTCCTGTGCGATCAGGATCGCATTCTTCATCTTTCCATACGAATCGCCCGGATGATAAGACTCTCCGCGGATCACGATCCTGGCTGAAGATGCATTGAAGCACTCGTAGGTCAGCTCACCGACTTCCCCGCCATCCACGGTATAGGCATAAGAGGCATTAACTTTGTCCATGTCGATCAGGTCCGTGCCTCGTCCGATCTCTTCATCGGGAGTAAAGACGACCCGGACCTCCGGATGCACTGCGTCCGGATCCTGAAGCAGAATCTCTGCCGCCGTCAGTATCTCGGCGATCCCGGCCTTGTCGTCTGCGCCAAGCAGGGTCGTGCCGTCCGAACGGATCACATCCCGCTCGCCGTCTGCCGTCACTTCATGTGTGATCACCGCTTTGACATCTTTGCCCGAAGCCGCAGGGGAAGTATCCATATGTGCGATATATGCCATGACCGGCGCTTCCTCAGAGCCTGCCGATGCCGGAACGGTTCCGTAAACATAACCGTTTTCGTCCATCGAAACGCCGCTTAAACCCATCTCCCGCATCTCATTGGCAAGATACTCGCCAAGTACTTTCTGCTTTGCCGTGGATGGACAGCTCACGCTGTTTTCATCCGACTGTGTATCAAATGTGATATATTTCAAAAAACGTTCATGTGCTCTCATCTTGTCCGCTTCTTTCTTTGTTTTATCCTGGGTATCTTATTTATTTTACACGAATCCGGTCTGATATTCCATACAAAAAGTGCTGCATTCCGGCCTTTCAGGCTTTCATGCAGCACTCTCCGATCAATTCGAACAGTCAGCTTACGGGTTGACTTTCTTCAGTTTTGCAAAATCCGGAAGTCCATTCACCTTCTGCATCGGGGTCTCACCCTGGATCAGCGGCATAGCATACTCGACAAATCCTTCAAGGACGTCGTTTCCTGTCTCATTGATCCACTCGAGCGGAACCTTCTTCTCATAGTTCGCCACATCGGCAAGATCGAACAGCTTGGTATCGCACTTATATCCGTCCGCACCGCGTGTGCACGCAAATCCGACCATCTTGTCGGTCTCTCCTGCGACCATCGCTTCAACAGCAGCTTTGCCGGATGCAAAGGACTCCGCAATATCCGTGCCGGAAGCCACATGAGCGCCGCAGCGCTGCAGCAGGCTGAGCTCAATGCCGCGCGTTTTGCAGCCAAGGCGTTCCTTGACTACGTTTGCCAGCATAGCGGCAAGTCCGCCGAGCTGTGCGTGGCCGAAGCCGTCCGTACCGGATGTCTTTGCCTCGGATACGAAGCTTCCGTCCGCATAATGAATACCTTCGGAAACAGCAACGATACAGTTGCCGTTCTTTTCATAGCATTCTCCCACATCCTTCAGGAACTGCTCCATATCGAAGTCGCGCTCAGGCAGATAGATAAAGTCGCAGCAGCGTTCGGATACATTGGCAAGTGCTGCCGCTGCAGTAAGCCAGCCGGCGTGACGTCCCATACATTCGATGATCGTCACCATGCCGGTATCATAGACTTTTGTATCGCGGGATACTTCCATGATGGAAGTTGCGATATACTTTGCGGAAGAAGCAAAGCCCGGGCAGTGGTCCGTGCCGAAAAGGTCATTGTCGATCGTCTTCGGAACGCCCATGACACGGCACTCATAGCCAACGCTCTTCATGTACTTGGAGATCTTGTTGCAGGTATCCATCGAGTCGTTTCCGCCGTTGTAGCAGAAATAACGGACATTGTACTTCTTGAAGATCTCAAGGATGCGCTTGTAATCGGTATCATCCACAGCCGGATCCTTCATCTTATAACGGCAGGAACCCAGCGCGGAAGACGGTGTATACATCAGCTTGTCAAGCTCTGCCCTGTCCTCTTCATCCATGACAAAAAGGTCATCGTTCAGTACGCCCTTGATGCCGTAATGAGCGCCGTAAACTTTGGTGATGTACTCACAGTCAAGAGCGGTACGGATCACTCCGTATGCACTCGAGTTGATAACAGAAGTCGGACCGCCGGACTGGCCGATGATCAATGCGCCTCTTAATGGTTCAGACATGTGTCAATCCTCCTAAAACCGGTTTAGATGAGATGTGGATCAGGCCTTGCCCGCGCAGCCGAGAACATCGACCAGCTTATGGCGTACAAGCTCCTTGATGTTTGCACGTGCCGGCTTCAGATATTCTCTGGGGTCAAACTTGTCCGGATGCTCCGCAAAGAACTTACGGATCGTGCCCGTCATAGCCAGACGAAGATCGGAATCGATGTTGATCTTGCAGACCGCGGAACGTGCCGCTTCTCTCAGCTGATCTTCCGGAACACCGATGGCGTCGGGCATTGCGCCGCCGTAAGTGTTGACCATCTGTACATATTCCTGCGGTACGGACGAAGAGCCGTGCAGAACGATCGGGAATCCCGGGATACGCTTCTCGCACTCGTGAAGCACGTCAAAACGAAGCTGCGGCTTTGTGCCGGGCTTGAACTTGTAAGCGCCGTGGCTGGTGCCGATGGCGATCGCAAGAGAATCGCAGCCGGTACGCTTCACGAACTCTTCAACTTCTTCCGGATGAGTATAGGAAGAATCTTCCGCGGAGACTTTAACGTCATCCTCGATGCCTGCCAGTGTGCCGAGCTCTGCTTCTACAACAACGCCGTGTGCATGTGCATACTCAACGACCTGTCTGGTGATCGCGATATTCTCTTCGAACGGCTTGCTGGAAGCGTCGATCATAACAGATGTAAAACCGCCGTCAATGCAGGACTTGCAGGTCTCGAAATCCGGGCCGTGATCCAGATGAAGTGCGATCGGAAGCTGCGGATAGCACTCTACAGCCGCCTCAACCAGTTTCTTCAGATAAACAGGGTTCGCATAGGCACGGGCGCCTTTGGAAACCTGCAGGATGACCGGTGCGTTTTCTTCTGCGCAGGCTTCGGTGATGCCCTGAACGATCTCCATATTGTTGACGTTGAACGCACCTATCGCATAACCGCCGTTATAAGCCTTTTTGAACATCTCTGTCGTTGTTACAAGTCCCATAGTAAATCACTCCTTTATTTATTTCCTTCTGGAAGTACTGCAACAGCCGCAAAGGCAGACAATGCAGTTCTTTCTTAATTCCTTTGGAAAAAGTATAGCACCACTGCCCGCAATAAATCAATCCCGTGTTAAAAACCGTAAACAATCCCATATTCCCATAATGAAAACTGGCTATTCTGCACAAACTGCCTTTTCGTTTTCGTGCAGTTGGAAGTCCCGGAATGCCATACCACACATTTTATGTTATAATATGCCTGTTACCAGTATCGTCTGATATGAAAAAGCAGAAACGGAAGCTGTACACGGAGAAGACAAAACCATGAAGACGCCGGAAGAAATGAATGAACGGGAACTGATGATAGAAACACTGCGCAACGAGAGGATCAATGCCAAATACCAGACGATGGCCGGCATCGGCTGCCTGGTCCTTGCGGTCATCGTCACGATCGCATTCGCCATCATCATGCCGCGTGCGATCCACACGCTTGAGAAGGTCAATACGACGCTGACACAGGCAAATACAACGCTCGCGCAGATCCAGACCACCATGTCCAAACTGGAGACAACGGTCGACCAGGCACAGGTGTCCCTTGACCAGATCGACGAAGCTGTCAGGAACGTCAACACGCTCGTGGAAGACAATACCGATATCCTGAATAATACGATCAGGGATATCTCCGAGATCGACTTCAAAACGCTGAACGATTCGATCCAGGATCTGAACCGGGTGATCCAGCCCCTGTCCAGGTTCTTTTCGAGGTAAAACTCTATACACATCAAAAAAACAGCTTTAGAAAAGCTGTTTTTTTATATCCGTATCCGCTCAGGGCCCCGTTTTACTCCTCTGAAAAGAGATCCTGCTCCGCAGCGATCTCAAGCCGGATCATGATCAGGCTCAAAATGGCGATCGCCGCTGTCTCCGTACGCAGGATCCGTTTTCCCAGCGAGACCGGA
>JAFPHE010000127.1 GCA_017388745.1 Lachnospiraceae bacterium
ATTGTCCAGACTTACTTCCGTACCGTTTCCGATCGTTCCGAGCCGGACGATCCTGCCGTACATGACCAGGGACGCATCCTCCAGATCCCGTCCTGTATTGTTGCGGATCACTCCGCTGATATGCTCGTCAAAGACCGTGATCTTTGTCTCAAGGCCTTTTTCGCTGCCGCCCGCGGCGTACTCAAAGAGACTCGCCGCAAAAGGCTTCATGCCGGAAGCTATGACCGTATGTCCGTCCTGTGCCTCCAGCAGGCCGAGAACGCTCGTTTCATCCCCTGTCTCAAAGCGGCTGTAGTCCATATCCGCCTCACGGATGATCGGAAGCAGATCGTAACTTAACGGCAGCCACAGCCGGTAATCCTTTCTGGAAGGTGCCGTCAGGCGGACAAAGCCCTCATCCGTCACGCTTCCGTCATGGATCTCGCGGATCACCGCGTAATCGGAGAAGATGCCGCCGGTCCTTAAGCCGACGCTTAAGACCATAACGACCAGCGCGCCTGCAAATGCCGCGATCGGTACGAATGCATGATAATAGATCCCGAGGCCTCTTGTCCTCAGGTAAGCGTAGATGCCGACGCTGATGAGTCCGAGGTAGGCGAGTGCAAAAAGCAGGTAGAGAGGCGCAGACGGAAGCCTGTCCGGATCCGTCAGACCCACAAGGCTTCCCGCGGCCTCATACAGGTCCTGGCTGCCACTGCCTTTATCGACCAGCCGGCTGATCCTGGCGGATCCCAGGGTGCCCTGCAGCAGTTCGTCCGCATAGCCGATCTGTTCGCTGCAGAAAGCGTAGATATCACAGAGGTCGTAGGCGGTGATGCCGATCACACCGTTGCCGGATGGGATGGTTGTCAGGATCGCCGTGTCCCCGGACTGCATGACCTGGGTACCTCCTGCTGTAAAGATATCCCTGACAAGGAGCGGGATCACCGCGCCGTCCGGTCCGGTCTTGGAGTACTGCATACCCATGTCGATGTCGCGTTCTTCACCGTCTCCGATCGAAAGGTCTCTGATATAGGAAAGCAGTTCGACTGCCGCGGAAGGCCTTGCGCCTGTTCCTACGAGCAGCACGCCGCCGTTCTTGGTCCATTCGCGGATGACACTGAAATCTCCGCTCTCCATCTTCCGGCTGTCGAGATCGGACATGATGATCATATCCATCTGCTCCATGCCCGCCGCCGTATCCGGAAGATCGGAAGGATCCAGTTCCACGACCCTCGTCCTCAGCTGCGTACCCGCCACGCTGAGCCCCCGGAAGTAGGCGAGCCTGTCCGGATGGTCCGAAAGGATACCGATCAGAAGCTCAGGACCGCTTCCCTGCATGTTGATGGAAGCCTGCAGCTCGTTTTTCAATACACCGTTCTTATCCAGCAGGCTTAAGTGTACTCCCGTGTTGTTTTCCGCTGCGGAGATCACATCCCTCACGGATACGGTCTCGCCGGCTGCCGCCGCAACAGGCCAGGTGTAGCGGATCACCGCGGCTTCAAAGACTCCGCTCCCATTCTCCGTACTGCCCGGTACTTCCAGGACCAGGCTGCCTTCAAAGTCCTCCGCCTCATGATTCTCGATGCGGACCTCGAACGGCAGTCTCCGTCCGGACTTCGCGATGTTGCGGAATCCGTAGGAAAACGACATCTGCACGCCTGTCACAAACTCCCCCGCAGGCGTGGTCACGGGATCCGTACCGTCGAGCTCGACGCTGACGCCCTGGTCCGTCACCCAGAGGGCTTCGCTTTCAGGGCCTTTCGCATCCTCCTGGACAAAACCTTCCTGGGGTTCCGCGTAAGCGCGCGAAAAGAAGGCTGTCATCAGGACAGCCTGCAGGAACAGATATGCACTTATCTTCAGTTTGCGTGAAAAGCTCATGATACGGTCATGCCCGCTTGATCTGTTCGCTGTTTTTATCAAAATGGATCTTCAGACGGACGGTAAAGACCGTTCCGTTCAGATCCGATGCTGCGGTGATCGTGCCGCCGTGCATGTTGACGATATCCCTCGCGATCGCAAGTCCCAGGCCTGTGCCGCCGGTCTGCGTCGAACGCGCCCGGTCAGCGCGGTAGAACTTGTCAAATATCAGCGGCAGGTCCTTCTCATCGATGACAAAACCGAAGTTGATGACCTTGACCTCGACGACGTCATTGGGTATCTCCGCGTTCACCCTTACGATGACCTTCTTGCCTTCCGCGCCGTACTTGATCGCGTTGCCGATCAGGTTGTCGAAAAGCCGGGCGATCAGGCCGCCGTCCGCCGTGATCTCAAGAGACGGGACATTGGTCTTCAGCTCATAGGAAAGTCCTTTTTCCTGGAAATTCGGATACGCCTCCTCAAGGAGCTGCTCGAGGAGCTTCACGATATCCACGTAGCCGACCTTCATCGTTATCTTGCCGTAGCTGAGCTTTGTGAAGTCAAAGAGGTCGTTGATCAGCTGCTCCAGGCGCTTGGACTTATTGTAAGCGATCAGAAGGTACTTCTGCCGCTGGTCGTCAGTAAGAAGCGAACTGTTTTTTCCCGAGAGAAGTTCCAGGTAGCCGATGATGGAAGTCAGCGGCGTCCTTAAGTCATGAGCGATATTGGTGATCAGGTCCGTCTTGGATTTTTCCGCTTCCCGTTCCACTTCGAGGAGCTTCTCGAGATCCTCGCCGAGGTTGTTGAGATTTTCCGCCATCTGGGAAAACTCATCGTCGCCCTCGACCCTCACACGGGTATCGAGCTTGCCGTCCGCCATATCCGCCATGGCGCGGCTCAGGTCGTTGATGTAGTTGATGGACCTTAACTGCAGCAGATAAAAGACGAGCGCGAAGATAAACACCGCACTCACGACATAGAACAGGACGTAGATGCTGCTCTGCTCAAAACTTTTTCCGAATACCAAGACAAGCCTGCCGATATTGAATATAAGCAGGCTTTCTATCAGACACGTGATAAACGCGGCTATGATAAGATTGATAATGAAGCGCGTCCGGTAGCGCTTGGCAATATCGTTCTTCATACAGAACTATTACTTCTCGATCTTGTATCCGACGCCCCAGACTGTGGAAATGATCTTGTCCTGGCGCTGGTCTTCCTTCATCTTGCCGCGCAGACGGCGGATGTGGACCATGACGGTGTTGTTGGCCTCGTATACCTTCTCGTTCCAAACCTTCTCAAAGATCTCGTCCGTGGAAAAGACCTTGCCCGGGTTGGAGGAAAGCAGGTACAGGATATCGAACTCGATCGGCGTCAGCTTGATCTCTTCGCCGTCGATCAGCACCTTATGGTTGTCCTTGTTGATGGAAAGGCCGCGGATATGGATCTCGTTGTTCTCCTGTGCTGCGGCCTGGTTGTTCGGGTTGAGCTGCGTATAGCGTCTCAGCTGGGACTTGACTCTCGCCGTGAGCTCCAGCGGATTGAACGGCTTGGTCACATAGTCATCTGCACCGACGCCGAGTCCCATGATCTTGTCGAGATCCGCGCCCTTGGCGCTGAGCATAATGATCGGGACGTTGGAAGTCTCACGGATCTTCTTGCACATCTGGATGCCGTCCATGCCGGGCATCATAATGTCAAGGAGCACCAGATGGATCTCCTCTTCCTCGATGATGCGGAGGCCTTCCTCCGCGCTCGAAGCCTTATGAACAGTATATCCGTCAGATACAAGATAGATCTCGACCAGATCGGCGATCTCATTTTCATCGTCAACTACGAGAATGTGAATATCCGGCATGTGTACTCTCCTTTTGTATTAATCATCGGCCCGGAAATATACCGGGCGGAAAACCATCTCGCTGAATTCATTATACCGTAAATTCCGCGTCAGGTATTGCAAAACTATGAAGATTCATAAAAAATTCATCTACCGATTTCTGACGATTTTTACGGAATGAGCTGTCAGGAGTTTGCATGCGGTGTTCTGCCGCCGGCATTTACCGGTCCTTCCTGAGCTCTTCCATGATCAGGCTGCGGGTATAGGAGCCGGCTTTCTTCTTCCACTCCGGTTCCAGATCCGCGATCCTGAACGGCTTTAAAAAGCTGACATGCACGGACGCACTGCGGACGCAGGGGCGGTGGTTCTCATAGATATCCGCCGTACCGCTGATGGCGACGGGGACGACGGGACAGCCGGTACGCTGCGCGACCTTGAGGCTTCCCTCCTTGAACTCGTAAAGTTCCGTTTTATCCTCGTTTTTGTTGCGCGTGCCCTCCGGATAGATAAAGATCGAAGTGCCGTCCTTGACGTAATCGATCGCCGTACGGATGACCTCCAGGCCCTGACGCACATCGTCACGGTCCAGGAAAAGGCATCTCATGAGGATCATCCACCATCCCATGACCGGCACCTTCGCGATCTGTTTTTTTGCGATATAGCCGGTCGGCCGCTTCATCCAGATATAAGTGCAGAGGACATCATAATAGGACTGGTGGTTGCCGACAAAAAGGCAGGGTTCATCGTCGGGGATGTTCTCGAGGCCTTCCGCCGTGACGGTCGTTCCGGAGACCCAGAGTTCAAAGCGCAGGAAAGTCTGTATGATCTTCAGCGTCGCGTTGAGTTCCGCCTGCGGATCAAAGTGACGCACGATAAACAGGACCGCAATGACCGGGATGCCTAAAACAAAAAAGGCAAAAAAGAAAAAAATGACTAAAACGGATCTGATCATCCAATAACCTCCGTCTGCAGTACTGTGCGAAGAGTGCTGCAGTAAAACATAGAAAACAGCCGGGACCCGGGTAAAACTCAGCCACCGCGCCGCACGGCCGTTTGATTTTTGTTGATCTGCCGGAACACCGCCGGATGCGGTCCCCGTGTTACAATACGTCCGAAAAATGCGGACGAAGCCTGATGAAGATCTTGAGCCCGGCATAGAAGATCACCGCCGTTACCGCCCAGAAATAGACGGTGTTGAGCGGACGCTCCCAGAACC
>JAFPHE010000128.1 GCA_017388745.1 Lachnospiraceae bacterium
AGGATCCCCTCCGCTTCCGCCTGGTCGATCATGGCTTTTGCGATGCGGTCCTTGGCAGAGCCTGCCGGATTGAGGTATTCCAGCTTCGCAATGATATCTGCCTTAAGTCCCAGTTTCTCCTTAATGCGCTGAAGACGCATGGACGGTGTGCTGCCGATGATCTGATCGATCGAATTATACAAGCCTCTCATGATTTCTCCTTTATAAACAAAAAAGGAAGCCCGCAGGCTTCCTCTGAAATACTAAGTATAAACTGGATTGCCCCTTATATGGACAGCTCCCCGGAAAGCGCAGCGAAAGAAAGTGTGAAGTGATTTCCACACAGACAACAACAGATGCAGTTCGCTGCGAAATTGTTAAACAAAGTGTCGCTCCTTATTGATTAATTCGTATGAATCATTATAGTGCATTCTTTCCAATATGTCAAATGCCTCTGCCGGCAGCCCGGTTTCTCATCCTGTAAAACAACGGACGGCCGGCAAAACTGCCGGCCGCCTGTCATATATGATTGGTGAGTTCTGGTTTATCAGATGATCATCCTTCGATCATGATGGTCTTCTTCTCTTCGACCTTCGGAGCGGTCTTCTTCGGGATGCTCAGCTTCAGGACGCCGTCCTCAAACTTCGCCTTGATGTCCTCTTCCTTGACATACTCGCCGATGTAGAAGCTTCTCTTCATCGCGCCGGCATAACGCTCCTGACGGATCACTCTGCCCTTCTTATCCTTCTCATCCTTGTCAAGGCCCTTGGCCGCGCTGACAGTCAGGTAACCCTGCTCCAGATCGAGCTGGATCTCATCCTTCTTGAAGCCCGGCAGATCGATATCGACCTCAAAGCCTTCATCATGCTCCCTGACATCGGTCTTCATGACATGTGCGGCATGCTTGCCGTAGAGCTTCTTATCGACATCATCAAAGCTTCTGAAGCTCGGGAAATCAAAGTTCATAAAATCATCAAACAGGTTCTCGCTGAAAATACTCGGATATAACATAGTCTTGTTCCTCCTTTATCTGAAACATTATGTATAGTGTTGGGGCATCGGAACCGGGATCCCTGCTCCGGGCTTTCTTTCCTGTCCGGTCTTTCGATCCCTCTTCCTTTGTTCTGGATATGTTATAGCACCATTTGTTAGCACTGTCAAGCGTTGAGTGCTAAATATTTTCAAAATTTTTTAAACAAACCGTGAACGAGACTGCTAATCGAAACAGGATTCGTTTCCGTGCTGTATTATGATGTGTTATAATCTTACTGAGAACCCTTCAGGATCTGCAGCGGCAGTTTATTCAGAGTATCTGCCGCCTGTCCTGACCCCGCTATCTTCTACAGAAAGGAGTAATCATTATGAGTTTTGCTAAAGTGGTTGTCGCCGGCGGCGGCGTACTGGGCACACAGATCGGCCTGATGTGCGCATACACAGGACATGATGTTACGTTCTGGCTTCGATCCGAGAGTTCGATCGAACGCACAAAGCCAAAACTGGAACGGTACAGCAAGCTGATGCTGGATGACCTTGCCGCAGCCAAATCGCTGATCGGCAACCCGATGGGAGCATTTTTATATCCGCGCGGCCTGATCCGCAGCTGGGACGGCATTACCGCTGACATGATCGATCAACTGATCGCCTGCGCTCAGAAGTATTTTGCGGAGAATATCCATCTTGAAGTGGATATGGCCAAGGCGGTCGCGGATGCCGACATCGTCATCGAATCCATGTCGGAAGATCCCAAAGCAAAGATCGGCGTTTATACCGCGATGAAAGATCTGCTTCCCGAAAAGACGATCCTCTGCACCAACTCTTCCACGATGCTTCCGAGCACCTTCGCAGAGTACACCGGACGGCCGGCAAAATACTGCGCGCTGCATTTTGCGAATACGATCTGGAAGAACAACACCGCTGAGATCATGGGCCATCCCGGCACGGATCCAGGTGTCTATGATCAGGTCGTCAAATTCGCTGCCGAGATCAACATGGTCCCGCTGCAGCTCCACAAGGAACAGCCCGGTTACATCCTTAATTCCATGCTGGTCCCGTTCCTGTCCGCAGCCCAGGCGCTTTATGCCAATGAAGTCGCCGATCCGGAGACCATCGATCTCACCTGGCAGCTGGCGACCGGAGCTCCGGCAGGTCCGTTCAGGATCCTCGATATCGTAGGGCTCGAAACAGCCTACAATATCAACCAGATGAAACCGGATGCTGCAACGCCGGGCACAACGACCTACAAGATCGGCCAGCTCCTGAAAGCCAAGATCGACAAAGGTGAGACCGGTGTCAACGCCGGCAGGGGGTTCTACGACTATACGAAATAACGGTCAGGCCGCAGACGCGGGTCCCGGCACAGTTTCGTGAGGCTGTTATAATGATAGGAAAACCGCTTCCGGCGGGTGCTGACATGTTCGGACATGGCTGTCCCTGACCGGAACGGTTCTTTTTTGTTCGATAAAATTCGTCAATCCGCTCTTGTCAAACCGTGATACATAAGATACAATTCCAATGTTATTATCAAAACTGTTTATAATAATGATTTGAATTTTTAAATGTGTTTCAGAAAGGCCCCGTCATGAAAACAGTCAAAGTAGGTATGCTCGGCATCGGCAACGTCGGTTCCGGAACATATATTGCCCTTGAAATGAACTCCGCAGCGATCGAAAAATCTGCCGGCGTGCATCTGGAGATCACGAAGATCCTGAACCGCCGTCCGGATTTCAAACGTCTCGCTGACGTTCCGAAAGAAAAGTATACTGCCGATCCCTACGAGATCATCAATGATCCCGAGATCCAGATCATCGTCGAGGTCATGGGCGGCATCGAGCCTGCTTCCACCTTTATGGCGGACGCCCTGAGAGCCGGCAAGCATGTCGTCACCGCCAACAAGGCCGCTCTCGCAGTCAACGGAAAGATACTGCAGCAGCTTGCCATGGAAAACCATGTCATGCTCCGTTTCGAGGCAAGCGTCGGCGGCGGTATCCCGATCATCAACGCGGTCGCGGATCCGCTCGTATCCAACCAGTATGACGAAGTCCTCGGCATCCTGAACGGAACTACCAACTACATCCTTACAAAAATGACAGAGAACGGGGCCGATTATGCTGACGTACTGAAGGACGCTCAGGCAAAAGGCCTTGCCGAAGCCGATCCGACCGCAGATGTGGAAGGGTATGACGTCGCAAACAAGCTTTCGATCCTTATCTCCCTTCTGTTCGGAAAGCAGGTACTGCCTTCTGACATCCCGACCCGGGGCATCACCTCCGTTTCCGGCCTTGATATCAGCTATGCGACCGAGTTCGGATACCGCATCAAGCTGATCGCTCATGCGCGTAAGGAAGACGGGCGCCTGATCTGCTCTGTCGAACCGACACTGCTTCCGCTTTCCCATCCGCTCGCAGCAGTCAGCAACGAGTTCAATGCCGTATTTGTCCGCGGCAATGCAGTCGATGAACTGATGTTCTACGGCAAGGGAGCAGGCCCGCTTCCAACCGGCAGTGCCGTACTGGGCGATGTGATCGATATCGCCAACTGCATCGCCAAGGGCGCCGCTTTTGACGTACAGCC
>JAFPHE010000022.1 GCA_017388745.1 Lachnospiraceae bacterium
ACGATCTTCCGGCTGATTTTTTCAAAGATCCCGCAGACCGGAAGGAGGATCAGTGCCGCTGCCAGGTTGAAGATCGTATGGGTATTTGCAATGCCTCCAGAAGTGATCCTTGCGTCCCATATCCCGTCAAGAACGCCGGTCTTATGCAGGATCGCCACGCCGATGAGCGCCAGTGCGGACTTGCCGATACCGTACAGGATGTGGATAATGCCGGTCCTTCTCGCATCGGGGCTTGCACCAATCGAACAGACAATACCCGTCGTCACGCAGTCGCCGAGATAGATACCGACAATGATCGCATAGACAGAAGCAAAGGTCAGCTTGCCCGTGACAGTCAAGGCCTGCAGGATACAGATCGTAGCTGATGACGACTGGATCGCAAAAGCAGCTACCGCACCCGCAAGGTAGCCGAGGACAGGCCTGTCGGAAAGACTGATGAAAAGGTTCGCAAACGCGGCCGACTCTGAAAGCGGTGCGACCGCAGCCGTCATGTTCATCAGACCTGTAAAAAGGATGCCGAATCCGACCGCGACAGATCCGAGCAGATCCGAGTTCTTGAATTTGAAAGCCATGATCATCAGGATACCGATGATCGCCGCCATCGGCGCCAGGGTCGACGGCTGCAGGAAGCGGAGCCAGAACGCGGCATCCGCATTGAGATCCAGAAGACGGATGATCTGACCGGTGATCGTCGTTCCGAGGTTCGCGCCGATGATGATGCCGATCGACTGGTGCAGTGTGATGATGCCCGCTCCGACCAGACCGGAAGTAAGAACGACAGTTGCTGTTGAGCTCTGGATCAGCGCCGTGACGACCAGACCGAGCATAAAGCCCAGGAACTGGTTATTGGTCACCTTCTCCAGTACTTTCTTCAGCACGCCGGATGATCCCTGTTTGAGGCCGTCGCCCATGATACGCATACCGTAAAGGAAAAGCGCCAGGCCGCCGAATAATGAAATTATATTAAAAATTGTCATGATCCCCAACCTCCACCGTCTAAATAATACCACAAAGAAGTGTCAAATAAAACATTCCTTTCATGCTGCGCTGTTTCGTTTTTTACCGGCATCAGCATTTTCCGCTTTTCCATACGGTCATTTTCGGGTACAATAGGCGTAACATTTACAGGAGGAACGGCATCTTTGCCATCACATGATCATGAACAGATCCAGCGGAATACTGCTCCCGGTTTTTTCCCTGCCATCCCCCGGCGGGATCGGCTGTTTTTCACGGGAGGCGCACCATTTCATAGACAGACTGTCGGAAGCGGGACAGAAATACTGGCAGATCCTGCCTCTCGGTCCCGCAGGCGGCTGGAATTCACCTTATCAGCCGCTTTCCTGTTTTGCGGGCGATCCCATATATATCGATCCGTATACTCTTGCAGCAAAAGGCCTGCTCAATAAAGACGAACTCCCGCAGGATCCGCCGAAGCCGTCTGACCATGTGGATTACGGGAGGGTAATTCCCGAAAGAGAAACGCTTCTGCGCAAAGCTTTCACAAGATTCCGCCCCGGCAAAAAGTATAAGGAGTTTTGTGCCGACAATGCATGGTGGCTGGAAGACTATGCCATGTATATGGCGATCCGCAAAGCCGCAGGCAACAGCGCCTATCAGACTTGGACCATTCCCTTCCGGCGCCGTCATCCTGACGCTCTTTCATCCTTTGCGGTCTCTCATGCCAAAGAGCTTGACTATATCCGCTGGACACAGTTCGAGTTCTTTACCGAATGGAATGACATTCTCGACTATGCGCATAAAAAGGGCGTGCAGATCATCGGTGACATTCCGATCTATGTCAGTGCCGACAGTTCCGACTGCTGGGCCCATCCCGAGATGTTCCAGTTCGACCGGCATTTAAAGCCGAAAGCAGTCGCCGGCTGTCCTCCCGACGGTTTCAATCCCGAAGGCCAGCACTGGGGCAACCCCCTTTATGACTGGAAAAAACTCGAAGCGGACGCTTACTCCTGGTGGAAGCAGCGTCTGCGTCAGAACTTCAGGATGTACGATCTGATCCGGATCGATCATACCAGGGGCTTCCAGTCCTACTATTCCATCCCCGCCGATGCAAAGACCGCTGCAGAAGGGCACTGGCGTAAAGGTCCGGGTATACACTTTTTCGAAGAGATCGAAAAGGAATTCGGTCCCGGCAGGTTCATTGCGGAAGACCTCGGGCACATCACGCCCGCTGTCCGCAAGATGGTCAAAGAATCCGGTCTTCCGGGGATGAAGGTACTGCAGTTCGCCTTTGACGGGGATCCACATAACCCCTATCTTCCGACCAACTTTGACCGCCACTGCGTCGTCTATACCGGAACGCATGACAATAACACGACCCGAGGCTGGTATACATCGCTCGGGAACGATACGAAAAAACAGATCACCGCATATATCCGGGCACAGATGGGATGCCATCCCATCCAGAGCGTTAAAGCGCCGATATTCGGTGCCTCGCAGGCTGCGGTCTCTCTGACGGAGGTCGCGCTGCACTGTATCGCGGATCTCTGCATCATCCCGATGCAGGATCACCTGCTTCTCGGAAGCGAAGCAAGAGTCAATACTCCCGGCACGGTAGGAAGCTTCAACTGGTCCTGGCGTATGGTTCCGGATGCATTTACACCGGAACTTGCCGAGTATATCGGACAGCTGACTTCCGACAGCGGCCGCTGGCCGAAATGATATTCACAGACAAAAACATCCCGGTGCTTTTTCAGCACCGGGATGTTTTAAGTTAATGTTCTTCACATTCCAAAGCCGTGCTCGAGAAGCAATACCTCTCCGGGCAGTACGGTCGTATTATCCTTGATCACCTCACCGTTCAGCATGTTGGTCCAGTGTCCGTGCAGACGGAGCCGTACGGCATTCGTTCCGCAGTTCGCAGCGGTAATGATGCTGTGCACCCTGGGATCTTCACTGAATCTTTCAAAGGCATAAAGTCCGTTGTGTGCTGCAGTCGTGCGGTAGCCTCCGACAGCATACACGCTGCGGTGCTCCCTGCGGATCTTAATGATCCGTTTATACCACGCCTGCAGATCGGTGTCTTCTTTCACCCATGGATAACAGCGCCTGTTAAACGGGTCTTTGTATCCTTCCATACCCGTCTCGTCTCCATAGTAAATACAGGGGACTCCGGGCAGGGTCATCTGCAGTGCGACGGCGATCTTGAGTCTCCGGATACCGCGCTGGCGTTCTTCTTCCGTCATATGCAGCCTCGACAGTTCTTCGCGGGTCGCGTCTGGATCCGGGATCTGTCCTGCCAGTGCCGTCAGGATACGGATGCTGTCATGCGTACCGAGGATATTCATCAGCGAATGGACGGCAAACTCGGGATAATGCGCCATGATCGACTCCATCTGCCGCGCAACACGCAGGGCGTTGCCGTTCCTTACGAAATCGATGATGGCATCTTTCATCGGATAATTCATGACACTGTCAAGCCGGCTTCCGTCAAAGTAATTCTTGCGTTCCTGATAAGCGATCTTGTTCGAGGCATCTTCCCAAACCTCTCCGATCAGCAGCGCATCCGGTTTTTCAGCCTTCACGGCCTTGGCCACCTTGCCGACAGCACCGGACGGATATTCATCGACAACGTCGAGACGCCATCCGGACGCCCCTTTTCTCAGCCAGTGCCTGAGAACGCCGTCCTTTCCCGTAAGAAACTGCATATAGGTATCGTCCAGCATGTTGGTCTGCGGAAGCGTATCGATCCCCCACCAGGAATCATAGCTGCCGTCTTCATGGAAGCGGTACCAGTTGCGGTATTTGGAACCGGGATCAGTGTATGCGCCTTTGCCGCCGTAATGACCGTAACGGTCAAAGTACAGGGAATCGTCGCCCGTATGGGCAAAAACGCCGTCCAGTATGATCCGGATCCCCTTTTTGTTTGCTTTGCTGCAAAGTTCTTCGAAATCGTCTTCCGTTCCGAACATCGGATCTATATTGAAATAGTTTGAAGTATCATACTTATGATTGGAAACAGCCTCAAAAATGGGACTGAGATAAAGGCAGGTGACACCCAGGTCTTCCAGATAAGGAAGTTTCTCGATGATGCCCCGGAGATTGCCTCCGAAGAAATCGTTATTTAAGACCTTGCCGTCCACAGGCTGCCACTCGGGACATCCGCCCCAGTCGGAACGAAGTGTTTTGCCGGGAAGCTCCACGTTTTTTCCCGCATGATTGAACCGGTCCACAAAGATCTGATAGTAAACGCCTCCATTGATCCACGACGGTTCGTCATACATCGGATCATAGACGGTCTGCTGCCAGGGGATCATGTTTTCCTGTTCGGTCGCGTAGTTATGCCCCTCCATTCTGCTGATGACATGGAAGCCGAGATCGGTCGTCACCTCGAAATGATACCAGTAAAGCCCTTTCTCCTTGGGGATCGCGACTGCCCGGTAAGCAGTGTATTCATGGATCGCAGTTTTATCCTGCACCGGTTCCATCAGGTGCCTTACGGTATGCAGATCACGGTCGTTGCATACGACCAGCTCCGCCTTCAGTACTTTTACCGAACACGGAATCAGGAGTGTAAGCGTGATCTTGCTTCCACTCCTGACTGCTCCCGCAGGACTTCTGAATCTGTTGTCTCTGGAATCAAAAATTGCGTTTATGCTGTTCATGGATTTCCTAAATGTTGATGTTTGTTAACAAGTGTCCGTCATAATGCCGGTACATCCCGTCATGCAGGCATGAGGGATGCACCGGCATTGTTACCGGTTTATACGCTTAGATGACTTCATTCACGCCCATATAGAACGGGTGGGTGATGTAGCCGGAAAGCATCCTGCAATCCTGTACGATGACATTCTTGTCAAGAACTGCATAGTTCAGGCGTACGCCGTCTCCGATAGTCGATTCCTGCATGATGACGCTGTTTTCGACAACGGAATCCTTGCCGATGCGGACGCCGCGGAAGATGATGGAGTTGCGCACTTCGCCTTCGATGATCGTTCCGTCCGCAATCAGTGAATTGACTACTTTGGCCTTGTCACCGTAACGGGCAGGCGCACTGTCCTTGACATTGGTCAGGATCGGGAATCCGTCGACATGGAACAGGCTGGCTCGTACATCCTTATTGAGCAGGTCCAGACTGTTCTTGAGATAGGTCGCAAGGTCGTCCATGTAAAGGACGGCACCCGGTACCTCATAGCCCATGACCTTTTCACCGCTTTCGATCATCGGGAAGAGCAGGTCTCTGCGGAAGCTGTGTTTGCCTTCACGCATGCTGCGCTCGGTGATCTCGATCAGGTCATCCAGCTTCATCAGATATGCGTTGATCGACAGCGGACGTACTTCATCAAGGATCTCCGCATTGCGGTGATCCAGGATCCTTCCGTCCTCTCCGATCTTATACTCCATGACAGTCAGTTCCTGCTGCCTGTGGATCTTGGAGTTTCTGTAAAGGGCGGTGATCCTTGCGCCGCTTTCCTTATGAAATTCCAGAACCTTCTCAAAATCAATGTTGGCTACATAGTTACAGCCGCTGATCAGGACGTATTCCTCTGAAAAGTTCTTCAGATACTGCAGATGATACTGCAGAGCCTCAAGCCGGTTCTCATAGGTTCCGCCGCCGTTGAATGAAGCATAGGGCGGAAGGAAAGTCAGTCTGGAACGCTTGCGGTCGAGATCCCATGGTGCACCGGAACGGACATGATGCATCAGGCTGTCATATTTACCGGTCGTGGCGATACCGATATTGCGGATGCCGGCATTGACCATGTTGGAGATCAGGAAGTCTATGACACGATAACGTGCTCCGAAGGGGACTGCGCCAAGGGTACGCTTCTCCGTAAGTTCATTCAGCGCGCCGTCAACAGAATCCGCGAAAATAAATCCTAATGCGTTCATATTCATACCCCCTCTCTGTCCTCGGTCACAGACTCGCCCGGTTTAACGACCGCTCCTGCCCCGATATGCACATTTCTGCCGATCACTGCCAGCTGGCCGTTTTCCTTGGGGCCGCCGACAACCGCGCCTTCATCAATGACAACGCCTGAATCCAGGATCGCATACTCGACCTTTGCTCCCTTTTTGATCTTGCAGCCGCTGATGATGACGCTGTCCTTGATCTCTGCGCCTTCTTCCAGCACGATGTTGTTGAAAACAACGGAATGATCGATCTTGCCGTCGATCTCATTGCCTTCGCCGCAGACAGAATGAGTGATATCCGCGTGTTCACCCACATACTGCGGATGATTGAAGGAATGTCTGTAGTAGATCTTCCAGTCGGGATCATTGAGCCACAGTTCAGGCATATCTCCGAGGGAATCCATATTGGATGCCCAGTAGGAAGTCAGTGTGCCTACATCTCTCCAGTATCCCTTGAACAGATGCGTATACATACGCTTTCCGTCGCGCAGCATATTCGGGATGATGTTCTTTCCGAAGTCATTCTGTGAGGTGGGATCTGCCTCGTCCTCCTCCAGATAATGGATCAGAGCGGCTGTCGAGAAGATGTACACACCCATGGATGCCTGTGTGCTCTTCGGATGCTTGGGCTTCTCTTCAAACTCAAGGACCCTGCCCTTATCATCCGTATTCATGATGCCGAAACGGGATGCCTCCTCAAGCGGTACATCGATAACGGCCAGAGTACAATCCGCCTGGTTTTTGATATGTTCATCGAGCATGATGGAATAATCCATCTTATAGATATGGTCGCCGGAAAGGATCAGTACGTACTCGGGATCATACTGTTTGATGAACTTGATGTTCTGGTAGATGGCATTGGCAGTACCCTTGAACCAGTCGCTGCCGGTCGCAGCCTGATAGGGAGGCAGTACATGCAGTCCGCCGAACCTTAAGTCCATATCCCAGGGAGTACCGATGCCCAGATAGTCGTTCAGCTCCAGAGGCTGATACTGTGTAAGCACGCCGACGGTATCGATCCCGGAGTTAACGCAGTTGGACAGCGGGAAATCGATGATCCTGTACCGGCCGCCAAAAGGCACGACCGGCTTGGCGGTACTGTTTGTAAGCGGCGCCAGTCTGCTTCCCTGACCGCCGGCCAAAAGCATTGCTACGATCTTCTTTCTGTTAATCATGCTTTTTTACCTCACCTAACCTCATTTCCAGTATGATCGCCGAAAGCTTCGGCAAAGCAACAGTGATGTGCTGTTCGTACCCATTGCAGGCGCCCTTGATGACCTTATACTTCTTTTTACGGCGTAAGCCTGCGCCGCCCGCGCGCTTCATGTCAGTATCGATCACACACTCATAATGGTCTGCAGGCGGGACGCCGATATCGTACTCGGCGAAATCCCTGCCGGACAGGTTCAGAGCGACCAGGACCACATCCTTTTCCGGGCCTGCGGCAGTCCTGAAATACGTGTAAACATTGTCTTTATAATTATCCGCATCGATCCAGTGGAATCCTTCGAAGGAGTCATCCCTCTTCCAGAGCGCAGGAGTAGCGAGATAATACTGATTAAGCTCCTTTACAAAGGCCTGCATCTTCTTATGCTTCTCATAATCCAGCAGGACCCAGTCAAGCTCGCGTTTTTCATCCCATTCGATGAACTGTGCAAGCTCCGTTCCCATAAAGGTCAGCTTCTTGCCGGGATGCGTCATCATAAAGGCAAGGAAGCTGCGCATGCCGGCAAACTTGTCATCGTACTCTCCCGGCATCTTGTTGACCAGAGAACACTTGCCGTGTACCACTTCGTCGTGTGATACGGGCAGGATATAGTTCTCGCTGTAAGCATAGGTCGAAGCGAATGTCAGCCGGTTGTGAGAGCCGTGACGGAAGAACGGATCTGTCTTGAAGTAGCTCAGCGTATCGTTCATCCAACCCATGTTCCATTTGAAGTTAAAGCCGAGGCCTCCGATCTGCGGCGGACGGGTAACGTTCGGCCAGGCTGTCGATTCTTCTGCGATCATCATGACGCCCGGGAAGTTCGTCAGGACATCCTGGTTCACCCGCTGAAGGAACGCGATCGTTTCCTTATTCTCAATACCGCCCTCGTCATTAGCTGACCACTGTCCGTCAGGACGGTCGTAGTTGAGGTAAAGCATGGCTGCCACGGCATCGACTCTGAGACCGTCCGCGTGGTACTGGTCACAGTAGAAAAAGGCATTGGAGATAAGGAAGCTGATCACTTCCGGACGGCCATAGTCAAAGGCCCTTGTGCCCCATCCCTTATGCTCCATCCTGAGAGGATCCGTATATTCATACAGGGGATGACCGTCAAACTCGACAAGGCCGTGCGCATCTTTCGGAAAATGTGCCGGGACCCAGTCCAGGATCACGCCGATACCGTTTTTATGTGCGGTATCGATCAGATACTTAAGGCCGTCCGGATCACCGTAACGGGATGTGACTGCATAATATCCGGTGATCTGGTAGCCCCAGGAACCGTCATAAGGATGTTCCATCACCGGCAGCATCTCGATATGCGTATATCCCATCTTCTTAACATACGGGATCAGCGCATCGGTCAGTTCCTTCCAGGTCTTATGTGTGCCGTCTTCGTTGCGGCGCCAGGAACCGGCATGGACCTCGTAAATGTTCATCGGGGAGGTGTAATGATTCACCGTGTCGCGTTTCTTCAGCCAGTCTTTATCACCCCATGCGTAGCCTCTCCCGATATCCCAGATCCTGGAAGCATTCTGGCTCCAGGTAGCATCGGGGTCCTCCGCAAAGAATGCATACGGGTCTGCTTTGTACAGTGTCTGTCCGTCATCGACCCTGACTGCGTATTTATAATACTGTCCTTCTCTTGCCTCCGGGCAGACGATCTCGAAAATACTATCATCATCAGGAAGTCTTGACATCTGTGCCGCTGATGGATCCCAGTTGTTGAACTCGCCGACAAGCGATACCGATACCGCCCTGGGTGCCCAGACCCGGAAGCGATACCCGTCTTCAATATTACCGCTGACGCGGTGCGCACCGAAGATCTCGTAAGCACGGTAATCTTTTCCGCGATGGAACAGATACTTGTGCTCCGCTATGTCCGGTACGTTGCTGCTGCGTGTTTCTTTTTTCTTCATATGGTCCTCCGGAGTTGTTAATCTTGTATTTATAATAAACCATTACAACAGAATTTTCAATTCCCGCGGTAAAAATGATATGTAAAGTGCCTTAAAACAACGAGCCGTACGTTTACTTATACAGTAATAATGCACAAATACATCCGTACATTTTCGGCAGTCTGTATATCTGTATCCGCAGGACGCCGCAAACAGCTCCGTACGAAAACAGCCGCCCCGGAAAACCGGAGCGGCTGCGCTGTCATTATGAAGCTTTATGAAGCCTTCAGGCTGTATTTATTTCAGGACCGGCATCGTGTGCCAGATGTCTCTCGCATAATCACGGATGCTGCGGTCTGCCGCAAAACGGGCTGCCTTGGCGATGTTGTCCACCGACATGGTGTACCAGCGGTCCATATCTGCATACGCAGCCTGGATCTGATCGTGCACACGGCAGTAATCAGCAAAGTCAAGCAGGCACATGTACGGATCGGCAATGCTGTAGGAACGGCGAAGCAGGTAGTCGCGCAGATTGGAGAAGTTCTTGCCGGCGAATCCGCGTGCCATCCTGTCGACAGCTGCCCTGAGGACCGGGTCGCTGTCATAAACAGCCTTTGCCTGGTAGCCTTTCATCAGGTTCGCGCGGACTTCTTCCTCACGCTGGCCGAAGATAAAGATGCTCTCCGGTCCGACCGCCTCCGAGATCTCGACATTGGCACCGTCCATCGTTCCGATCGTGATCGCGCCGTTGATCATCATCTTCATGTTGCCGGTACCGCTTGCTTCCTTGCCTGCCAGGGAGATCTGCTCGGAGATCTCGGTCGCGGGCATCAGGCACTCGGCCATAGATACATTGTAGTCCTCCAGGAAGACCACCTTCAGCTTGGAGGCGATCTTCGGGTTGCGCTCGATCTCTTCGCTGATCTTGCAGATCAGGGAGATGACGTGCTTTGCATGGTAATAGCTCGGAGCTGCCTTGGCTGCGAACAGATAGGTCTCCGGCTGCATATCCATGTCCGGATTCTCCAGGAGCATGTTGTAGCGGCTGATGATGCGGAGCGCGTTCAGCAGCTGGCGCTTGTACTCATGCATACGCTTTGCCTGGACGATGAAGAGCGAATCCGGATCGACCTTGATGTTCTGCGCCGCAAGGATCCTGTCAGCCATGCGCTGCTTATTGTCACGCTTGATCTTCGCCAGGCGCTCATGCACAGACTTATCGTTGCGGAAACGGATAAAGTCCTCGAGACGCTCCGCGTTGTGACGGTATCCCGTACCGATGCACTCATCGATCAGGGACGCCAGTTCCGGGTTGGACTGGCAGAGCCAGCGGCGGTATGCGATACCGTTCGTGACATTGGTAAACTTGTCCGGCGTTGCCAGATAATAATCATGGAACAGGTCGTCTTTCAGCAGCTGTGAATGCAGTGCCGAAACACCGTTGACGCGATGCGAGCCGATCACGGACAGATTTGCCATGCGTACCTGCTCGTTTCCGAGAATGGACATGTAGTCGATCTTGCCCCAGTCGCCCGGGAATACATGTTCCATCTCCTCGCGGAAACGGCGGTTGATCTCCTTGATGATGGAGTAGACACGCGGCATCATGGAACCTACGAGGCTGGCATTCCACTTCTCAAGCGCTTCCGCTAAAACGGTATGGTTGGTGTAGGAAACAGAGTTGATGACCCTTTCCCATGCATAGTCCCAGCTGCATCCGTAATCATCCATGAAGATACGCATCAGCTCCGGAATGCAGAGCGCCGGATGGGTATCGTTGATATGGATGACCGTTTCCTTATGGAAATTGTCAAGGGTGCCGTGCAGTCTGTACTGGTTGCGGACGATGTTCTGGCAGGATGCGGAGACCATGAAATACTGCTGCTTCAGTCTCAGCTCCTTGCCTTCCTCGATGTTGTCTGCAGGATAAAGCACCTTGGTGATGAGCTCGGCACGGTTGTTCTGCTGTGCCGCGCGGGTAAAGTCACCGCTGTTGAAAAGCTGCATATCAAAGCCGTCGGAACACTGAGCCTTCCACAGGCGGAGCTTGTTGACAGCCCTGGTATCCGCACCGGAGATATAGAGGTCGTAAGGCACCGCCTCCACGATCTGCGGATTATGCAGTTCATACTTCAGACCGTCATCTGTCCAGTACTCATTGTACTCGCCGTAGAAGCTGACCTTAAAGGTATCTTCTTCTCTTGCATTCAGCCAGACATGCCCGCCGGGAAGCCAGTTATCCGGCATCTCGACCTGCCATCCGTCGACGATCTTCTGTTTGAACAGACCGTACTCATAGCTGAGGGAGTATCCGGTCGCGTCATAGTTATTGGTAGTCAGCGCATCCATGAAGCAGGCTGCGAGTCTGCCGAGACCGCCGTTACCGAGGCCGGCATCCGGCTCTTCCTTGCAGATATCCTCCAGGCTGAGTCCTCTTTCCTTCAGGATCTCCTCGACCAGGGCCGTCTCTCCGAGGTTGTAGAGGTTGTTCTTGAGGGACTGGCCCATCAGGAACTCCATGCAGATATAGCAGACCTTTTTACGGTTCGGTTTGTTCTTTTCTATCTCGAAACGTTCGTTGTTATACGCTCTGCGCATAATGCCGAGCTGACGGTTGACGACCGTTGCGATCGCCTTATAAAGCGCGCGGTTGTCGGCATTTTCAAAATCCGTATGCAGTACGTGCGTCAGATATGCGTCAATGCCTGCACGAAACTGATCCGGACGGCTCAGATCGGGATTGGCGGCAGTCTTCGCTGCCTTTGTGTTTTCTTTATTAACTGTCTTCTTTGCCGAAGCGGTCTTTTTTGCCGCTGTCTTTACTGTTTTTGCTGCCGCAGTTTTGGTAGTTTTTGCTGCGGTCTTTGTTGTTTTGACTGCTGCTTTGGATGCAGCTTTCTTAGCGCCCGTCCCGGACACTGCAGTCTTCTTCTCTGCCGCAGTATCTGCAGCGGAAGCCGCGGTCTTGGCCGCTGCCGCCTTACTGCGGGTCGTTTTTTTCATTTCTGCCATTAATAAACTATCCTTCCTGATAAAACTGCATATCGCGATTTATAGTAGCACAAATCGCCTTTAATAATTGTTTTTTATAAGTACTAAATCATACTCTCGTACATTTCCCTGTAGACTTTTGCCGAATGTGACCAGCTGAAATCCTGTTTCATGGCAAATGTCACCAGTTTATCCCAGTTCTCCTTATCCTGATACAATCCGATCGCGTCGATGATCGTTTCACGGAGGCTGTCCGGATCATAGTTCTCAAAAACAAATCCGTTGCCGCTGCCGAGCCTGCAGTCTGTGATGGAATCCTTCAGACCGCCTGTCGCGCGCACGATTGGAACGGTGCCGTATCTGCAGCCGATCATCTGAGTCAGTCCGCAGGGTTCGCTCCTCGACGGGACCAGCAGGATATCGCTGCCAGCATAGATCTGATGCGACAGGGGTATATTGAACATGATGAGGCTTCTCACCCTGTCCGGATGGCGTACTTCCAGACCGCGGAACCAGTTCTCATATCCGGGATTGCCGGTTCCGAGCAGAACAAACTGCGCGTCATACTGATCCATGATGTCATCCATGACCTGCTGGACGATATCCACACCCTTCGCAGGAACAAGCCTTGAGATCATGGCAATGATCGGGACGTCCTTTTCCGGAAGCCCGAGATATCTCTGCAGTTCCTGTTTGCAAAGCGCCTTGCCGGCATGATCTTTCGCGCTGTACTGCGCTGCGATGTCAGGATCATGAGAAGGATCGTAATCCTTCACGTTGATGCCGTTCAGGATCCCCTTCAGTTTGGACTCATTGCGCCGGACGATGCCGTCAAGTCCGAACGCACCGATCGGATCCTTCAGTTCCTCGGCATAGTTCGGGCTGACCGTACTGAATACATTGGCGCATTCGATGCCGCCCTTCATCAGATTGATGCCGCCGCCGAACTCGACCAGGTGCACTTCGGTTCCCGGAAGTCCGAGAACGTCATCATTGAAACCTGAGCCGTAATTGCCCTGATACTCAATGTTATGGACAGAGAACACCGTCTTCGTATCCGCAAGATGATATGTTGCGGTCTGCCATACAGGCACCAGTGCGGTCTGCCAGTCATTACAATGGATGATCTGCGGCTCAAAGCCCAGCATCGGAAGGATCGCAAACACCGCCTTCGAGAAGAAAGCGAAGCGCTCGCCGTCGTCGTAGTAGCCGTACAGGCCATCGCGATGGAAATAATACTCGTTATCGATGAAATAGTATATCACGCCTTCATGATGCAGTTCATAGAGGCCGACGTACTGCTGCCTCCAGGTTATCGCGACATTGGTGTATCCGAGATATTTCATCGCATTGCGGAACTTCTCGGGGATCTGCCCGTAAAGAGGCATGACAACACGGCAGTCGATCCGCTTATGTCCGTCACCTGCCGACGGGCGCAGTCTGTTCAGCGCCCCCGGAAGTGATCCCGCGACCTCACCGAGTCCTCCGGAATGAGCGAAGGGCGTGCACTCCGGCGTTACATATAATATACGGAGCTTGTCATCCGCCTTTTTTTCTTCCTCCGGCTTCACTTCCGCTGCAGCTGAACTTTCTTCCGCAGCCGCCTCTGCCTCTTTCAGTTCAATATCCGCTTTTTTTATTTCTTTACTCATATGCCATTCCTTTCACGGGTCCGTACTCATGCGGATCCCTTAAAGTATCGCAGCCGATCTGCGTGTCCTGTATACAAAACTCTGCATATAAGCTATGAGCAAAACGCATACTCATAGATATGATTATTCTACCACATCAGCGCAATATCGTCCATATCGCAATCATTAAGCCGTAAAAAGCAAAAGCAGCCGGGATCCGGCTGCTTTCACCTTTATTAATACTGAAAAGATTTATTTATTGCTGAGATATTCGTCGATCGCCGCTGCCGCTGTCTTGCCGGCGCCCATCGCGGAAATAACTGTCGCCGCGCCGGTGACCGCGTCGCCGCCCGCGTAGACGCCCTCACGGCTTGTGAGTCCGTCTTCGTTGACGATGATGCCGCCGTGATCATTGACCTCCAGGCCCTTTGTCGTGCTCTTGATCAGCGGGTTCGGGCTGGTTCCGATCGCGATGACAACAGTGTCGACCGGGATATCAAACTCGGAACCCGGGATCGCAACGGGTCTTCTTCTGCCCTTTGCATCCGGCTCTCCCAGTTCCATCTTGATGCAGCGGATCGCTGTGACATTTCCGTTTTTCGGATCGCGCTTATCATCCGGATTGTCATAGCCGAGGATCTCCACCGGGTTCATCAGGAGCTTGAACTGGATGCCTTCTTCGACCGCATGCTCGACCTCCTCTTTACGTGCGGGAAGCTCTTCCATGGATCTTCTGTAAATGATGTAGACATTGTCCGCACCAAGGCGCAGAGCAGTACGTGCAGCGTCCATCGCAACGTTGCCGCCTCCGACGACTGCAACATTGCCGCCTTTCATGATCGGGGTGGTCGGATCGTCACGGTAAGCCTTCATCAGGTTCGATCTCGTAAGGAACTCATTTGCCGAATAAACGGTCTTCAGGCTCTCGCCCGGGATGTGCATGAAGTTCGGAAGGCCTGCGCCTGAGCCGATAAAGACTGCTTCATATCCCATCTCAAAGACCTCGTCGATAGTCAGGGTCTTGCCGATGACCACGTCAGTGTTGACTTCCACGCCCCACTGCTTTAAGGTCTCTACTTCCTTTGCCACGATCGCCTTCGGAAGACGGAACTCCGGGATGCCGTAAACAAGCACGCCGCCTGCTGCATGCAGCGCCTCGAAAACAGTTACGTCATAGCCCTTCTTCGCCAGGTCGCCCGCACAGGTAAGCCCGGACGGACCGGAACCCACAATCGCGACTCTGTGGCCTTTTCTCGGCGGGATGATCGGATTCTCGCAGGTATTCTCATTATGCCAGTCGGCGACAAAGCGCTCCAGACGTCCGATGCCCACCGGCTCGAACTTGATGCCCATGGTGCACTTTGACTCGCACTGCGTTTCCTGGGGACATACACGTCCGCAGACTGCCGGCAGCGAGGAGGATCCGTAGATCACCTGATATGCCTTTTCGAACTCGCCGCTCTTGATCTCGTGAATAAACTCGGGAATGCTGATATTGACAGGGCAGGCGGATACGCACGGACGGTTTTTGCACTCGAGACATCTCTGTGCCTCTGCCACCGCGATCTCTGCCGTATAGCCCAAAGCTACTTCGTTAAAGTTGTGTGCCCTTACTTCCGGTGCCTGGGAGGGCATCTCATGTTTTTTGGGATCCAGTGCCATTTTCAATACCTCCTTCGGCTTTCCTTAAGCTTTCGCAGCTTCCGCGGCTTCCGCCTCATCCGCTGCCTTGAACAGGTTGCATGCCTCGTCATATGCGTGTTTCTCAAAGTCCGCATACGTACGGCTCCTGAGGATCGCCGCGTCGAAGTCCACTTCATAGCCGTTGAAGTCCGGCCCGTCCACGCACGCGAATGCCGTCACGTCCTTGCCGTCCTTATGGAGCGTCAGTCTGCAGCCGCCGCACATGCCCGTGCCGTCGATCATGATCGGGCACATGGAGACCGTACACGGCTGGTCAAATTCCTTGCAGGTAAGGGTTGTAAACTTCATCATGACAAGCGGGCCGAAAACGATGACCGTGTCAAATCTCTCTCCTGCAGCGAGCATCTCCTTCAGAGGCACCGTGACGTTGCCTTCACGTCCGTAGCTTCCGTCATCACTCATGATGATCAGATTATCGGACGCCGCACGGAATTCATCCTCCAGGATCACAAGGTCCTTGCTTCGGAAACCGATGATCGTCGTCACCTCGCAGCCTGCCTCGTGGAATGCCGTAGCGATCGGCATCGCGATCGCGCAGCCGATACCGCCGCCGACAACGCAGACCCTCTTCATGCCTTCCATCTCGGTCGGATTGCCTAAAGGTCCTACGAAATCGGCAATGTAGCCGCCTTCCGGAACATACTTCAGTTTTTTGGTCGTGGCGCCCGCCACATGGAAGATCACCCTGACGGTGCCTTCTTCCCTGTTGCAGCCCGCAACGGTCAGCGGAATGCGCTCACCTTCTTCGTCCACGCGAAGTATGATGAACTGTCCGGGCTTCGCTTTCTTTGCCACCAGCGGTGCCTCCACCTCAATAGAGATCACCGTCGGCTTCAGTGCCTTTCTGTGCGCGATCTTGAACATAAATTTCTCCTTCCAACACTGTATGCAGGTGCTGCTGCCTGCCATAAAGATGACCTGTTTCCTCATCAGGTGATGATCCGGGCATCAGAGAACAATATCACTGATGCATACCGTTTTTATTATACTTCACTTTACATTTCTTTTGTAGTCCTATAGAATCTAATATGGTTCATTTTTGAATGACAGAGATCTTTCCAAACGGAGGAAAAAGGAATGCTTCCGAGAGAACTGCTCGATATCCTGCATGTGGCGGAGCGGCTGAAAGACACTCCCAGGCACTGTACAACTTCAAAAGGCCGTACCGAAAGCGTCGCAGAACACAGCTGGAGGGTGGCACTGACGGCTTATCTGATCAGGGATGAATTCCCGGAGCTGGATATGGACAAGGTCATCCGGATGTGTCTGATCCATGATCTGGGAGAATGCTTTACCGGTGATATACCTGTCTTTAATAAGACGAATTCGGACCGGGCTGTGGAGGCAGATCTTCTGGATCAGTGGGTGCGGTCGCTTCCCGCGGAAGTGTCTGCCGACATGTCGGCACTGTATGCGGAAATGGATGCACAGCAGACCGGAGAAGCCAGGCTCTATAAAGCGCTTGACAAACTTGAAGCCGTCATCCAGCATAACGAATCCCCTATCAGTACCTGGGAACCGCATGAGTATGAACTGAACCGTACCTATGCGCATGATGCCGTGGCTTTTTCCGGCTGGCTCACCTCACTCCGCGCGGAGATCCTTAAGGATACCGACGCGAAGATCGAAAAAGAAAGCGAAAGGTGATCACATGCTCGTAATCAGAAAAGCCATCCCCGAATATCTTCCCCGGATCATGGAGATCTACGCAATTGTGCAGGAATAAATCAATGGAGCAAAACCTGAAACGGCACGCATTTCTGCGTGCCGTTCATTCATCGTTATCATTCCGCCGGTTTACATAATTCAAATCGTTTCCGTTATTTTCCCTTTTCAGCCGCCCATTTCATGGTCATATACGGAACGAGCCGGTTCTGCTGCCAGATCTCCGGCATCTCTTTGATTGCGACCGGCGCTTCCGTTTCCCCGACCTCTACTGTCAGCGAAGCGGCAGGATCATCCTTAAGATGGAAGTAGTCCTTATAGCCGCCGCCGTCATCCGAGACCTGCATGGTGTAGCCGGTCAGCGTCATGATCTGGTTTGCAAGATCACGCGCATGTTCCCTTAGCCTGTTGTTGCAGATATCCCAGTACAGGACCTGTCCCATGGCATGATAATGCACTGCCGCCTCATAATGCCGTTCATCCGCCAGGATCGTAAGGACCTTCGTCTCGATCTCGGAACAGGGGCTGTCTCCCTTATATCCGCCGCCGGACATCTTTCCGCCGGAAGGGATGCGTTCCCAGAGCGCATTGAAATTCTCGTTCAGATTGACGCCTCTCGCGTTCGATTTCCATCGTTTTGTAAAGTACTGAAAGCCCTGTGACGCATCGCTTTTCCCGGCAGCCCTGTCATTCTCGTAAGCCGCCTCGACATTGGCTCTGAGGATATGATCTTTCAGACCGTCCACGCCGAACTGGCTGATGCTGACGCCGTCCGGATTGCACATCGGAACAAAAACGACGCAGACCTCGTTAAGCCAGTCGGCGACAGCACGTCCGTCGAATGAAGCCCCTGAAGCCGCCGCTTCAAGGAGCGTGCCCAGCTGTTTCATCACAAGATCCGAAGTAATGTATTCTCTCGCATGGATCGAGCCCGTGATCATGATATTGTGGGGAGCCTGCCGGCTTCCGACGTAGATCACCCGGATCTCCCGGCCGTCATAGGTATCTCCTGCGCTGATCATGCGCATCAGTGAGCATCCTTTTTCTTCAAACTCACCCGATATATCTTCTTCGGCATCCGCCCGGCCGGTGCCCCTTTCCCCGGTGACATCACCGTCAGAGGTGAGCCACAGTCCGCCGTATTCCTTCTGCAGCTCAGCAAGATCTTCCAGCATTTCATCATAGGTATAAAGCTCCGGTGTGTCCGCCACAGCTTCCGGCAGCGGAACCCTGTCGAGGCCGATGCAGCCGTCGGGCACGTCTTCGCTTACCTCGAGCAGTCCCTGGGCCGTGCCTCCCGTCTCCATATAATCGTCCGCATCCAGTGAATAGCCGTAATCGGGAGTTTCCGTCCGGTCCTCAGGGACTTCGAAGCTGCCGAGCAGCCTCTTAAAGAGGTCGCCCGTAGGTTCCGCATAGCTGATGACGACATCGTCCGAAACCGCGGTCCTGCCCGCCGTCTCCGCCGCATTCCCGGTGAATCCGGCTCCCGTCGCATCTGCTTCCGGACCTTCCACGATCATGGCTTCGCCCTGCGGCGGACGGTCTCCTGACGGATCACCGTCTGTTTCTCCTCCATTCCATGCAAAGTCCCACCAGGCGTGTGAACTCTCCGGGTAATCCACCTTGTCGGAATAGCGGTCTCTTACGATCCGGTATACGGCCGTGAGCAGTGCTGCTGCAAGCACAAAAACAAGCGCCGCCAGAACAGCGCGGCGCCTGAGTATCTTTTCCTGTTTTATCCTGCGGCTGCGTCCTCTTCCTGCAGATGGCCTTCTTGCCTTACGGGCGCGCCGTCTGTCTCCAGTACTCATGATC
>JAFPHE010000129.1 GCA_017388745.1 Lachnospiraceae bacterium
CAAGCTCCCCTTCAAGCTTCAGAAGCGCCGCCTCGATCCGGTTCCGGCTGATATCGAGCGGATTGCCGGAAGTGCGGATGCGGCTGTCAGCCTGTTTTATGACCAGCGATCTTCCGTCGGAGACAGAACGGACACGGAAGACATAGTTAATGTTGCCGTCCCCGATCTCTTCGGAGATCAGTCCCTCCGCTGAAGGAAAGAAGTGCAGTACTTCCGCGGCATAACGCTTCACGTCCTCTGTATTCATCAGAAAAAACTCTGAAAAGTCTTTCATGGGATCTCCTTTTGTCACGGTTTGCCGTGAGCTTGTCATTGACATCCGGCGCCCGTGCATATATCATAGTGGAAGTCTGACTGGAATATGTAAACCGCGCCCTCCGGAAATGTATCCGTATGGGGATCTCCGGAGCAATACCGTCCGGACCGTCACTTACACACATCGATCTTCCTTTAACTATGGAGAACAGGCATGAACAAAACCGAACGGCAGTTGATCATTCAGAACGAACTCGGCAAGCAGGGTTATGTCCTTATTACTTCGCTGGGGGAAAAGTTCCGGTGCAGCGAGGAAACGATCCGCAGGGATCTCAAGGAAATGGAGCAGGCGGGTAAACTCACCAGGATCCACGGCGGCGCATATCTCGTTGACCAGTTCGATACGACTTATCCGTCAGATCTTCGGCTCATGCAGTTCCCGGAGCTCAAGAAAAGCCTTGCATCGACAGCAGTCCGGTTTGTACATGACAACGACAGCATCATGCTCGACTCCAGTACGACTTGTCTTGCGATCGCTTCGGAGCTGATCCGCTCGGAGAAGAAAGTTACGATCATCACCAATTCACTGCTGATCTGCAATACCGTCAACGAGAGTCCTTCCGGCAACATTAAGCTGATCTGTACCGGCGGAGAGTTCCGCCGCCGAACCTCGTCGTTTACGGATTATCATACTATCGACGCACTGTGCCGGTACCATGCGGACAGTTCTTTTATAAGCCCGCCGAAAGTGACGATGGAATTCGGTCTCTCGGATCACCATTTAAGTGAAGCACGTGTCAGGGAGTGCATGATCCGGCAGGCAGAGACAGCATATCTGGTGCTGGACCATACCAAGTTTGAACCCGGCGCACAGATCTGTTTTGAAGGTCTGGACCGTGTTGCTGCGATCATTACCGACATTCCGCTTTCTGAAGAGTGGGGCTGCTACGCGGCTGACCACGGTATTGAAATCATGTACTGCTAAAATAATACTGAATTATCAGCTGCTGAAGGGGGATGCCCTGCAGCAGCTTTTTTATTATACAATGTGGTTTTTGTATCTTGTCCGGAATGTGATATCCGGTACGAATGTTGAAAACACCACATTTTTATTATACAGTTTTCCCGAAAAAAAGAAAACCTGAAACGCGTATTTCACTGAGACTGCTGCGACGGCTATACTGCAAAGGCTGTTAATTAAGCAACATTGTTTGTGGGATAATTGTCAGATTGCCCGGATGTCTGTTTTTGCGGGAGGAGACGATGGATAATAAGCGGCGGTTTTTTACTTTGGATACGGTTATGGCACCATCGGATTTACGACAGACTCTTTATGATTACGAATCGAAACTACGCGCCTTGCGCTGACCGCATCTGTTCCGTATAATGTAGTCATTCAGAGTCGACACTGAACAGAAACATCGTAAAACTTGCAACAAGAGGTCGTAAGGTCTATGGACAGAACGGATGAAAAGATACTGAAACTGCTGCAGGGCAACGCGCGCCTGAGTTACGAAGAACTCGGGCAGGCGATCGGCATGAGCCGGGTCGCCGCCAAAAAGCGTGTAAAAAAGCTCGAAGATGCCGGCATTATCCGCGGATACAATACCTGCATTTATAAAGAGGGTGAAGTTACGGCATTTCTCAATGTCGAAACCACCACAAAGAAGTTTGACGAGGTGCTGCGGTATGTGTCCACGCGGACAGAGTGGGTGCGTCAGATCTTTTGTCTGCATCAGCAGAACCACTTCATGATGGTCGTGGTGGCGCCGACGTTCGAAGACCTTCGATATCTGGCCAAAACGATCCTGGACAGGGACGGCGTTCAGCGCGTCGCCTGTGATCCGGTCGCCGAGGTCATCAAAGATGTCTACGGAGGTGTCAGACGATATGAAAGAGACTGGAAACCGCAGAGCGGAGATGAATACAGCGCTTACAGAGCAGATAAGATCACGGCAGATGCAGCCGGCAGAAACACGGAAATCGGCACGGACTGCTGCTCAGATTGATGAAAACACGAAGGCTGCAGACCGTGATCCGTCGATCCCGCTGAGGGAGATCATGAGCAGGGTGAACGGCGCAGAGATCATCAGAAGGCATGGCGCGAGGTTTCATTTCCGGTTTTATCTTACAAGATCGATGGCAGAGTCCGGTATCGAAATGCTGGAACTGAGCGTCCGCTCATATAACTGTCTCAAGCGGGCCGGTTTCAGTACGATCGGACAGCTTGCAGAGGCGGTCGCGGGAGAAGAGGATATCCTCGGGAAGATAAGAAACTGCGGCAAACGGAGCGCCGAGGAGATCAAGGTCAGGCTCTTTGTTTACCAGTATGAATCGCTGAAGCCGGAAAAGCGGGAGGCATACCTTCTGGAGACCGTGGCGCTCAACGCCGTGCGGAGGACCGAACCGGCTGAATGAGACGGCACCGGCGAGCTATGAAAAGCAATGAAGGATCCTGGATATCAGAAGCGGAAATAGATGAACGGGTTGAAGCTTGCGCCAAGCATGTAGAGAACGGCCAGGGCAAAGAGGCCTAAAACGACGAGATCGGCAAGGACACTGAGGATGCTCCCTGAAATATTGCCGGATGAAGCTGTGCCGGCGTTTGCAGCAGCCTGATCCATCCCGTCGATCTTTCCGAACACGACCCGTACGACCGGGACGGAGATAATGAGGCTCAGTATGAGCATAGTCATAAACTCGTTCGAAAGAAGTTCTGCGATCTCGATATGATAAAGCCCGAAGATGCGCTGAACGAACATACACTTAAGATATAAAACTGCATCCCCGATGCTTTCCGCACGGAAGAACACCCAGCCCGTCATAACGGCCAGGAGGGTGTAGATGTGACGGATGGGCGCGGGGATCTTTTTTAATATACGGCTAAGTCCCAGACGTTCCAGGATCAGGAACAGCCCGTGATAAGCCCCCCAGAGCACGAAGCTCCAGGCTGCGCCATGCCAGAAGCCTGTCAGCAGAAAAACAATGATAAGGTTTACATAAGTTCTTATCGTACCGCGTCTGCTGCCTCCGAGCGGGATATAGACATAATCACGGAACCAGGTAGAAAGCGAGATATGCCAGCGGCGCCAGAATTCCTGCATCGTGCCGGCAATGTAGGGGTAATTGAAGTTTTCCAGGAAATGAAATCCAAAGACCCTGCCCAGACCGATCGCCATGTCGGAGTACGCAGAAAAGTCCAGGTAGATCTGCAGAGTATAGCAAAGGATGCCGAGCCAGGCCTCCGTTGTCGAAAGTGCCGGCACCATGCCGAAGGCGGCGTCTGCCATAAGTCCCATTTCGTTCGCGAGAAAGACCTTCTTGATGAAACCCGTCATGAAGCGCCTGAGACCGTCATGCACCATGTCCGAGTCCGAATGCCGTCCGCCGATCGCGTCGTTGACGTCATGATATCTCACGATCGGTCCCGCGATCAGCTGCGGGAACAGCATGACATAAAGCAGCAGCCTCGGATAACTCATCTGCGCCGGCACGGTCCCGTAGTACACATCGAAAAGATAGGACATGATCTGGAACGTGAAAAAGGAGATGCCGATCGGCATCAGCACATGGAAAGAGGGAACGAAGAGTCCGAGGTATTTGTAGTAGAAGAGGATGCCGACGTTCCACAGGATGCCCGCTGCAAGCAGGAGCTTCCGCTGAACGCCGTTTCCGGGGCGCGCCTGGAATCCTGCAGTATCAGCGCCCTGAACCGGCGTTTTCTCTGATCCCGCGATCATCCGACCCAGACAATAGTTGACGGCGACGGAGACACATAAAAGCAGGGCGTATTTGACACCGCTCCAGGCATAGAAGATAAAGGAACACACCAGAAGCACCGCGTTCTTCACGCGGATACTGCCGCTTCGTTCCGCTGCAAGGTATGAGACCAGCGTCAGCGGGAGGAAGGCAAATATGAAACTGGCGGATGAAAAAACCATACTCAGTCAAATACTCCGGGGTGGTCAAAGAGATAATCGATAAAGCCGAAACTCATCGTCGGAACATGAGCCTCGTTGATTTCAAGGATCAGGATATCTGTTTCCTTCAGCTGTTCGGACAGCGCCGGCTCGAGTTCCTCATAGTCGGAGAATGTTCCGCCGTCCGGCCAGTCATCGCTGTATACCTTCGTGTTTTCAAGGTACATCGAGCGGCGGAAATAACCATGGTTTATGAGTGGGGATATGGTCTGGCCGAGGAAGCTTCCGCCGCGGACCAGCATGTCGGGGCGGCTGTCAACGCCCGCCTGATCTTCGGCAGCATCCTTCGCTTCTTTTTCATTGATCACGATATCCGCGTTGAAATAGTTCCCCCACGGCCTTGTATAGATGTTGAGGATGTCATAGAGATCGGCATCCGGAAAAACGGGCGTGTCCGTACTTCCGATGATCATCTGCCCCTTCGGAAAGCTCCATGCCGATCGTTCGTCCATGAAATCCGCAAAAGCAAGTGCGGTTTTCAGACCGAGCGTCCAGGTCCAGTGCGTACCGGTCTGCTGGTACATGGGAAACTGCAGCACTTCGTCGCCGCCTTCGGTCAGTGAGCGGATGTGATCCACCGAGTCGAATACCTCGAAGTCATAGTCTCCGAGCACCCGGGTGAGCACTTCGTAGTTTCCGGGGCGGTCAGGGAAGGCCTGCATCTTCCGGATCTGTTCCGGGATGCTTCCCTCATAGTACCGCGGCTTGGTCGGCGTGATGAAGATATAGAGTTCCTTCCCTTCGGCGCGCAGCCGGTCACGGATCACGGCGATCTTGTCGCATTCATCCCGTACATACTCCTCA
>JAFPHE010000130.1 GCA_017388745.1 Lachnospiraceae bacterium
GCCCCGTCGGTATAGGCGCGGTGCACGGAAGTGCTTCCCGCAGGGACGCGGTAAAAAGCGCCGTAGGAGGGACCCATGGCGCCGTCCACGCCGTTGATGTTGTCGACGTCAGAACGTGTCAGCATCGGTTTGACAAAGACTTCGGGACCGCCGAAATGGACGATGATGCTGTCCCATTCAAGTGCTTCGTAGATGAAATAATCCCGGATGCTGCGGAGATTGCCGATGCGCCCGAGATCTTCCCAGTCGAGGAGGATCCCCATCTGCCGGCTCATGGAACCTTCCTCCATGATCTCGTAGAACACCTCGACACGGTCGAGACCGTACTGGGGCTGCGCCTTTTTATCTGTCGGATACATGACGGCAAGCGGACGCTTTTCCGCAAGCTCTGCCGGGATCCATTCGTTGGTGATGGGGCTTCTGACCAGGCCTTCTTCCGGCGGTACATCTTCCGTATCGGGGATGTCAAAAAAGCCTGCTGCGGTTTCGGATGCTTCCGGTCCAGATGTTTCCGTCTCTGCAGGAACGGTCTCTTCCGCTATGGTCTCAGGTTCCTCAGGCGCAGTGGTTTCCGATGTCGAAGGAACTGCTGAGGTGCTTTCGGCGGCAGTGCTGCCGGAACATGCCGAAAGCGCTAAAGATACGCAGAGAAACAGTGCGCAGCAGGGAAGAAAACGGGAGATACGTTTTTCCGAAAATCTTGAAAAGTAAGATGCGGATCGCAGGACCATAGTTATGTAAACCTCAAATCAATAAATTGATCAGGACCGGAATATGCGCCCTGACTGCTATATATTACCACATGCAGCTGCATTTGCTAAGCGTAATATTAGGAAAAAACATTAAATGCCGGCTTTTGCAATATGAAACAGAAAATACAGTTCCTGTTACATAAACGCCTGTGATATGATATGATATCGGAGTTACAGAAATAAGTTATAATGCGGGATACCGTCCGCCGGCGCATGGGATATGCCGCCGGGACGGTTTCCGGGAAAGGTCAATATGGAGATCTACTGGCAATTATTCTGCGCTTTCTTCAGGATCGGCGGGCTGACGTTCGGCGGAGGCCTCGCACAGCTTCCCATGCTCAAGTATGAACTGGTACAGAAATACCACTGGCTCGAGGAACCGGAACTGCTTGATATCTATGCGATCGGGCAGTGTACCCCCGGCATCATCGCGATCAATACCGCGACCTATGTCGGCTATAAGAAAAAGGGCGTCATGGGCGGCATCGTCGCCACCCTCGGCATGGTCACGCCGTCGCTGGTGATCATTACACTGGTCGCGGCAGCCCTGCAGTCCGTCATTGACAATGTATGGGTCCAGCATGCCATCATGGGTATCCGCGGCGTTGTCTGCGCCCTGATGCTGAATACCGTGCTTACTATGGGGAAGAAGACCCTGAAGAGCAGATATGCGGTCGCAGTCGCGATCCCGGCACTGATCGCGGCGTTTTTCTTCAATGTGACAACGCTTGTGATCGTGATCATCGCCGCGGTCTTCGGCATGGTGTGGCATGTGGCGCTGCATGACGGAAGGAAAGGAGGAAACGCGGAATGAGTACGATACTGCTTGTTTTCCTCGAGTTCATGAAGATCGGTCTCGTGGCGGTCGGCGGCGGTCCGGCCACCCTGCCTTACCTGATGGAGCTTACGGAAAAATACGACTGGTATACGATGGAAGACCTGACCAACATGATCGCGGTCAGCGAATCCACGCCGGGACCCCTGGGCCTTAACATGGCGACCTATGCCGGCTATAAGACGCTCGGCTTTTTCGGCGGCGTGATCTCTACAGCAGGCCTTGTCATCCCGAGCATCATCATTATCTGCCTGATCGCGAAGTTCCTGGAGAATTTTAATGAAAATCGCTACGTCGTAGGCGCGTTTTCCGCGATTCGTCCCGCTGTCTGGGCGATCATCGCAGTCAGCGTTTACCGCGTCTGCAAAGTATCGCTGTTCAGCCTGACGGACGGGATTTATACGCCGATCCCGAAGACGATGGCCCTCTGTATCGTCGTCTTCGCTTTGCTGCAGGTAAAGAAGCTGCAGAAATATCATCCTGCCATCTGGCTCCTGATCGCGGTCATTCTCGGCATCGTATTCCGGTTTTGAGTTTTCAGTGCCATGCAATACATGGTATAATAAAAAACGGCAGCAGATCACTTCCGGCCGGATATGATACCGCCGGCATAAATGCATTATCTACAGGAGGTATGCCATGGCAGCACGAGAGAACAAATACAGCGGAACACAGACGGAGAAGAACCTGCAGGCCGCTTTTGCGGGTGAATCTCAGGCAAGGAACAAGTACACCTATTTTGCCGGTGTGGCGCAGAGCGAAGGATTTGAGCAGATCGCCGCACTGTTCTTAAAGACGGCGGAAAACGAGAGAGTCCATGCAAAGATCTGGTTCAAGGAGCTGGCAGGCATGGGAACGACGACGGAAAACCTTTCGGATGCGGCGGAAGGAGAGAACTACGAGTGGACCGATATGTACGAGAGTTTTGCGAAGACGGCGGAGGAAGAAGGCTTTACAGAGCTTGCCGCCAAGTTCCGCAGAGTCGCCGCGATCGAAAAGCGTCATGAGGAACGTTTCCGTGCACTGCTCCGCAATATCGAGATGAACGAAGTCTTCGAAAAGAGCGAAGTAAAGATCTGGGAATGCCGTGCATGCGGACATGTGGTCGTCGGCACGAAAGCCCCGGAAAAATGTCCTGTCTGCAACGCATCCCAGGGCTGGTTCGAGATCAGCGAGGCAAATTACTGATCCTGCCGGATCCAAAAACTTATGTCCCCGCAGGTTTTGAGTACGGCTGTCAGGCCGGATAACTGTGTACGGCGGATGTACATATTCAATATCGAAACAGGAAAAATATTTATTTTGACGAAACAATCTGCTATAATACTACGGTTGTAAAATATTGCAGATCTTTTGCTTTTCAGGCAGGCTGAGGCGGCGGAAGCTGCCGGATGCCGACCCTTCGTACGGCCAGCGGGCTTCGGTCACGATCTGCACAGCTTTCAGACAAAGGCCTAAGCGGACTTAAGCTTCCGCACCGGGCATAAGATCATCAGAGAGGTACGAATATGAGAACAGTTGGAACGGTTTCAAGAGGTGTCAGACTGCCGATCGTCAAGCAGGGCGAGGACCTGGTGAAGGTCGTAACGGATTCCATCGTCGAGATGGGAAAGGAGCAGCGTCTCACCTTCCACGAAAAAGACGTTGTTGCGGTCACGGAGTCGGTCGTGGCGCGTGTACAGGGCAACTACGTTTCCATCGATGACATTGCCGCGGACGCCAAGGCAAAGTTCGGAACAGATACGATCGGCATCATTTTCCCGATCCTGAGCCGCAACCGCATCGCGATCTGCCTCAGAGGCTTCGCCAAGGCTTTCAAAAAAGTCTATATGCTGATGAGCTATCCGTCGGATGAAGTGGGCAACCATCTTTTTGACGAGGACCTTCTCGATGAGAAGGGAGTCAATCCGTATTCCGATGTTCTTGATGAGAAGCAGTACAGGGATCTGTTCGGCTATGTCAAGCATCAGTTCACCGGCGTTGACTACATTGAGTATTACAGAGAGCTTTTCAATGCGGAAGACTGTGATATCGAGTTCATTTTTGCCAATGACTGCAGAGCGATCCTTAATTATACGAAGAACGTCCTCTGCTGCGACATCCACACCAGGGAACGCTCCAGAAGAAGGCTGACCAAGGCGGGTGCGGAAAAAGTGCTTACCATGGCGGATATCATGAACGCACCGGTGAACGGCAGCGGATACAACGAGAAATACGGCCTTTACGGTTCCAACAAGGCAACGGAAGATACCGTCAAGCTTTTCCCGAGAGACTGCCAGCACTTTGTTGACGCGCTTCAGAAGAGTCTCGAGGACGCGACAGGCGTGAAGATGAACTGCATGATCTACGGCGACGGCGCCTTCAAGGATCCGGTCGGCAAGATCTGGGAACTGGCAGACCCGGTCGTAAGCCCGGCTTATACCGAGCGCCTGAGCGGCACGCCCAACGAGCTTAAACTCAAGTACCTTGCGGACAACGACTTCAGCGATCTGAAGGGTGAGGCACTTGTTGAGGCAATGAAGGACGCCATCCGCAAGAAGGAAGGCAGCCTGGTCGGAAACATGGCTTCCGAAGGAACCACACCGCGCCAGCTGACAGACCTTCTCGGTTCTTTAAGCGATCTTACTTCGGGTTCCGGCGACAAGGGAACTCCGGTCGTATTCATCCAGGGTTATTTCGATACTTACGCCGAGCAGTAAAAACTGCTTGACATACGAAGCTTTTTGCAATAGTATATTGAAAACAAAAAACCGTCATCTGCATGGCGGTTTTTTTATAAAAAGGAATTGACAAAATTTTAACAAAGAACAGGATGCCACGATAGCGTTTAGCGGTTGGACCGGTTCACGAAAAACACCGACGAAAGGAACGGTAAACGCATGGACAATTTCAAGGCATTTCTGAAGAGGAAAGACATCGAGATCTCCGTCAAACGGTATCTCATCGATGCGCTCGGCGCCATGGCGCAGGGCCTGTTCTGTTCGCTGCTGATCGGCACGATCATCAACACGATCGGCACACAGTTTCATATCGGTTTTCTGACGCAGCCGGTAGCAACGGTCAGCGGGATAGACTACACCGTTGGCGGTCTGGCATCTGCCATGAGCGGACCTGCGATGGCTGTTGCGATCGGTTATGCGCTGCACTGTCCGCCGCTGGTCCTTTTCTCCATGATCACGGTCGGCTTTGCTTCCAATGCCCTCGGAGGAGCGGGCGGCCCGCTGGCGGTCCTCTTCATTGCGATCATCGCAGCGGAAGCCGGCAAGGCCATATCAAAGGAGACAAAAGTGGATATCCTTGTGACTCCGCTTGTCACGATCGCAGTCGGCATTGCCCTTTCCGCATGGTGGGCGCCGGCGATCGGCCGTGCAGCCATGAAGATGGGCGCGCTGATCATGTGGGCTACGGAGCTGCAGCCTTTCCTGATGGGCATCCTCGTATCGGTGCTGGTCGGCGTGGCGCTTACGCTTCCGATCTCTTCCGCAGCAATCTGCGCGGCACTCGGACTGGTCGGCCTTGCAGGCGGCGCTGCCGTTGCAGGCTGTTCCGCACAGATGGTCGGCTTTGCGGTCATGTCGTTCCGTGAGAACGGCTGGGGCGGCCTGGTATCCCAGGGCATCGGTACATCCATGCTGCAGATGGGCAACATCGTCCGTAATCCCCGGATCTGGATCGCTCCGATCATAACATCCGCGATCACCGGCCCGCTCGCGACCTGCGTTTTCCGCCTTCAGATGAACGGTGCACCGGTGTCTTCCGGCATGGGCACCTGCGGTTTTGTCGGCCAGATCGGCGTCTACACAGGCTGGGTCAACGATGTGGCTTCCGGGGCAAAAGCGGCGATCACCGGAACCGACTGGATGGGGCTTCTTCTGATCTCCATCATCCTTCCCGCGGTCATCTGCCCTCTGATCAATATGTGCCTTATGAAGATAGGCTGGGTGAAACCGGGTGATATGAAGCTGTGAGCGTTATGCGTTAAGCTGACCGGATGAATATAAACTGAATGATAAAGCCGCCGGCCGGATCCTGCAGTTTTCTGCAGTTTCGGGCCGGCTTTTCTGTTTCATTTAGAAATATAGATATTTTTTCTGTAATGCCGAATTTGTGTCTACATTTCCGTTTTAAGGGCAGGACAGAAGATTAATGTTAGATACATTTAAGATGGCTTCATCACTATGAATTTAACTTTTAGAGAAATGTAGAAATATAGATGTTATCAGGCCGCAAGTGTATCTACATTCATCGCTGTATGCGGTAAGAAACAGAGAATAGTTAGAGACAAAAAGGATAAATCAGAGGGAGTGTCTTTAACTTTGTCAGACCGACAGGAGAAAATCCTCATCCGCCGGGAACGGTTGGGGCAAAACGGGCTGTGAACGCACCTTTAATGCTTTTCACAGCCCACTGCCATGCAGGAATCTTGAATTATGTAAACTAAATGGGCTATATTTCATGTTTAGACACGATCTACAGCCCTTATTCAGACAAGCAAGGGCTATACTTTTGTGATAAATGCAAAGCATAGCCCATATTTATATGCAAAGCATAAATAAAGCCGGGTTTAACGGACTGAACGCGGGATAGAACCGCGAGATCCAGCCAGACCTGCGGTATTGCCGCACGGTTTATACACCAAGTACTACTTTTACTTCGACGACCGAGCCCGGTGCCGCAGGCGCAAGCAGGAGACCGCAGTCGGTCAGACAAGGCCCGGCAGCATTGCCGGACAGATCCGGCTCCGTTTTCTTTCCTTCGACCCATGCCTCCCGGATGCCCTTTTCAACTCCGTCGGGATTGTCGATCGTGATACGATAGTCCGATCCGCGGAAACGCCGCGTAACGGTATAACTCTTCAGGGAAGAGGGGATGCAGGGATCGATCATGAGGCCGTCCAGATCGGGACGGATGCCGAGGATCGCCTGGCTGATACTGACAAAGGACCAGGCGGCAGTACCGGTCAGCCAGCTGTTTTTGGCTTCACCGAAACCGGCCGCGTCTTTTCCAGCGATCATCTGGCTGTAGCAGTAAGGCTCCGTGCGGTGAATATCGCTGATGTCCTCGATGTATGCGGGCGTGATGCGCCGGTAGACCTCAAAGGCGCGGTCGCCGTGCCCGAGGGATGCTTCCGCACAGGCAATCCAGGGGTTGTTGTGGCAGAAGATACCGGCGTTTTCTTTGTATCCCGGCGGGTAGCTCGTGATCTCACCGAGCTCCGCATGGTAGCGCGTATAAGCGGGCTGCAGCAGGACGACGCCGTAAGGTGTGTCGAGATGCTCCTTCACGCTTTTGAGTGCGGCTGCCGCTTCGCCTGTCTTCCTGCCGATCCCCGCCATGACACACATGCCCTGCGGTTCGATAAAGATCTTTCCTTCTTCGCATTCGCTGCCGCCTACAACATGCCCGAAAGCGTCATAGGCACGCCGGAACCAGGAACCGTCCCAGCCGGCTGTAAGCACAGCTGTCTCCATGTCCGATACGGCGTCAAGCGCTTCGTCCGCTTCCCTGCCGTAAGCGTCCGAACCCTCTGTCCGCGCGATATGCCTGCAGATATCCGCATACGCCCTGCCGTACTTTACGAACATGCCGCCGATGAAGACGCTTTCCGCCACGGGGCCTTCGCTCGGACCGGTGGTCTGGAAGCTTTCTCCGGGGGTCTCGGAGAAGCAGTTCAAGTTAAGGCAGTCGTTCCAGTCGGCACGCCCGATCAGGGGAAGCCCGTGCGGGCCGAGGTGTGTCAGTGTGAAACGGAAGCTTCTGCGCAGGTGTTCCATCAGCGGCTGAGCCTTTGAAGGATCGTTGTCAAAATCCACCATCTCGTTCAGGATACTGAAGTCGCCGGTCTCCCGGAGATATGCGTCTGTGCCTGCGATCAGCCAGAGCGGATCGTCATTGAAACCGCTTCCGATGTCCATGTTGCCTTTTTTGGTAAGAGGCTGATACTGATGGTAGGCGCTGCCGTCTTCAAACTGGGTGGCTGCGATATCGAGGATGCGTTCTCTTGCCCGTTCCGGGATCATGTGCACGAAGCCGAGCAGGTCCTGGCAGGAGTCGCGGAAACCCATGCCGCGTCCCATGCCGCTTTCGTAATAGCTCGCGGACCGGCTCATGTTGAACGTGACCATGCACTGGTACTGATTCCAGATGCCTGCCATCCGGTCGAGCTTTGCATCGCCGGAACTGAGCCGGAAGCCGGAGAGGAGACCGCTCCAGTAATCTCCGAGCTCTTTCATTGCCGCGTCAAACGCCGCGTCATCAGAGTAACGGGCCATCATAGCCTGCGCACGGCTCTTGTTTATGACGCCCGGAGCCTCCCATTTTTCGTCTGTCGGGTTTTCGATATAGCCGAGCCCGAAAATGAAGGAAGAGCTCTCACCGGGTTCAAGACATACGGAGAATTCCTGCGCCGCGACCGGCTGCCAGCCGTGGGCGATGCTTCCGGTGCACCCGTTTCCGAAAACCGCTTCCGGCCGGGCGGGACTGCCGTATACGCCGAGAAATGCATCCCTGGAGGTGTCAAATCCGTCCGGCATCCGGTTTGCCCAGAAAACTGCATAATGGTTCCTGCGTTCACGGTATTCTGTCTTATGATAGATCGCTGCGCCGTCGACCTCGACTTCGCCGCAGGAAAGGTTGCGCTGGAAATTGGAGCCGTCTTCCATCGCATCCCAGAGGCAGAATTCTATATAAGGAAACAGCTTCAGCTGTTTTTGCACGTCACAGCGGTTTGTGAGCCTGACACGCATGAGAAGGCAGTTCCCGCCTTTCGGAACGAACAGTTCCTGACAAACGCCGATCCCGTCTTTTTCCGCTTCAATGACGGAGTATCCGAGGCCGTGGCGGCAGCGGTAGCTGTCCGGTTCTGCCTGTACAGGCTGCCAGCCCGGGTTCCAGACCGAAGCACCGTCTCTGATATAAATGCGGAAACCTTCGGAATCCAGCGGGCTGTTATTATAACGGTAGCGGGTCAGCCTGCGCAGCCTCGCGTCGCGGTAAAAGGCGTAACCTCCGGCTGTGTTGCTCAGAAGGACGAAAAAGTCTTCGCAGCCGAGGTAATTGATCCAGGGCAGGGGTGTGCGGGGAGTCGTGATCACATATTCCCGGTTCTCATCATCGAAAAATCCGTATTTCATTCCCGTCTCCTTTAAGAAATCGTTTAAGTGGATTTATGCTTAAAAACTATATCATTTTCGAAAAAAACGCAATATCTGTTTTTCGTTTTTTAATCGTAAAGATATGAAAAATACAATTATTTATGCAAATTTTCTAAAAAACAATAGAAAAACATGAAATTTATAGACTTAGTATTGCAAATATCAGTGCCTTATGTTAGATTTGAGTCAGCGAAAACGATTAAGCTATCGTGAGGGGGTGAGGAGAAATGGTCTCGATGAAGGACATTGCCAGAGAGTGCAATGTTTCCGTAGCGACCGTCAGCAAAGCTCTGAACGGCCAGCCGGACATCGGACCCGAGACCCGCGAACGCATTGCCCGAAAAGCGGAAGAGATGGGTTACATGGCCAATTCCGCAGCCAGAGCGCTCAAGACGAACCGGACCTACAACATCGGCGTGCTTTTCGTAAACTCAAGAAACGGCGGACTGGCGCATGAGTTCTTCTCCATGGTCCTTGACGGGATCAGGGAGCGGGCGGAAGAGGCAGGCTATGATATCACCTTCATCAACCGGAACCTCGGCCAGAAGCCCGGCACCTACCTGCAGCACTGCCTGTACCGCGGCGTTGACGGCGTGGTGGTCGCCTCGGCGGACTTCACGGATCCGATGATCCTGGAACTCGTCAATTCCGAACTGCCGGTCGTGACGATCGACCATATGTTCAACGGCCATGTCTCGGTCATGTCCGACAACATGAAGGGCATGGACGCACTCGTAAGGTATGTGGCGGCAAAGGGACACCGGAGACTGGCGCTGATCCACGGGGAGAGGACTTCGGTGACGCAGGCGAGGCTCTCGGGATTCTACAGGGCGTGCGAAGAGCTCGGGATCGGGCTGAATGAGGATATGATCCTCGAAGGCATGTACCACGATGCGGAAGGATGCTATGAGCTTACAAAGAAGATCCTGGGACAGCCGAAGCTCCCGACCTGCATCTTTTTCCCGGATGATTACTCCTATATAGGAGGTTATAACGCGATCCGCGAAGCGGGGCTGAAAGTACCGGACGACATTTCGGTGGTCGGCTACGACGGGATCCCTCTCTCAAGGATCTTAAGCCCGGTGCTCACGACCTGGCAGCAGAATAACGGAGGCCTCGGCAGAACGGCGGCGGAGAGACTGATCGAACTGATCGAACGGCCGAAGACCGCGATCCTCGACCGGGTGATCATTCACGGATCCCTTCAGGAAGGCGGATCGGTCGCCAAACTGCCGGATAAAAAGAGAAAGTGAAACAAAGTACATAACAGGGAGACCTGTGCAATAAGTAAAAACCAGAAATGAAAGCCTTTTAGAGGAGGAAAGTTTTTATGAAGAGAAAGCTTACAGCGATCGTAACAGCTATATCCATGGTGACCGCACTTGCAGCCTGCGGCGGATCCGCTCCTGCAAGCTCTACCACGGCAGCACCTGCAGAGACCACGGCAGCAGCGGCGACAGAGGCTCCGGCAGCAACGGAAGCGGCCGCAGAGACCGAGGCAGCTGCAGCGGAAGAAAGCAGCGAGGGCAAGGTATTCAACATCTATGCATGGAACGAAGAGTTCAAGGGTTTCTTTGAAAAGTATTATCAGGTACCGGACGGCGTGACGGTCAACTGGATCATCACTCCGAGCGACAACGGCGCTTACCAGCAGAAACTGGATGAGGCACTGCTTAACCAGGCCAATGCTGCCGATGACGACAAGGTCGATATGTTCCTCGCAGAAGCAGACTACATCCTGAAGTATGCGGGTTCCGAGGCAACACAGGATATCACGGCACTCGGCGTCAGCGATTTCTCCAATACCTATAAGTATACCGTACAGGCGGCTTCCGACAATAACGGCGTCGTCAAGGGCGTATCCTTCCAGTGCTGCCCGTCGGCACTGATCTACCGCCGCTCGATCGCTGAGGATGTACTCGGCGTTTCCGAGCCGGATGAAGTACAGGCCAAGCTGGACAGCTGGGACAAGTTCAACGCTGTCGCAAAGGATGCAAAGGACAAGGGTTACTACATGACCGCTTCCTTCGCAGAGACCTACCGTGTATTCTCCAACAACTGCACGATGCCGTGGGTCGACGCAGACAACAACCTTCAGTTCGATCCGCAGATCGAGGCCTGGATCGCGCAGACCGAGGACTTCATCAACAACGATTATACCCTGACCGCAGGTATCTGGGACGATGAGAAGAACGCACAGATGTTCGCAGACGGCAAGACGATGTGCTTCTTCGGACCGGCATGGTATTTCAACTTCTGCATGGGCAACGCACAGGATCCCGACAAGGGCTGCTCCGGCGACTGGGCGATCTGCGAAGGACCGGCAGCGCATTTCTGGGGCGGCACCTGGCTGATGGCTCCGGCAGGCACCGACAACCCGACCATGCTGGCAGATGTCATGAACACCTTTATCAACGATGAGGAAGTCTGCTCCGCACTGGTAGCAAACGAGGCGCAGTTCTCCAACAACCAGAAGGTCAACGCGAAGTTCGCGGAAGACGAGAGCTACGGCAATGAGTTCCTGGGCGGCCAGAATGATGTCGCTGTATTCTCCGCAATGACCGATAACATCGTCTGGGAGAACCACACCATTTATGACCAGCTGCTCAACGAGGGCCTGCAGAACCAGCTGCAGCAGTACTTCAAGGGATCGGTCGACAAGGATACCGCGCTCAAGAACTTCTATAACTACATCAACGAGACCTATCCGGCGATCAACACTCCGTGATCTGAAACGGACAGGATGTAACCAAGGGCGGCTGCCCTGAAGGAATCTTACAGGGGCAAGGCACGCGAGCCTTGCCCCGTTTGAGCATAAAGCCGTACGGAGAACCATCATGAGTAAGAAGAAGGAAAATGAACTGAAGACAAGAGGCGTGAGCAACGCAAAGTGGGGGTATCTGTTTATCCTTCCCTTCTTTGTCGCTTACACGCTGTGCACGCTGATTCCGCAGCTGATGACCTTTTATAACAGCCTGTTCATGAATTACCGTGACGGCCTTACCCAGGTTGGCCCCAAGTTCGTCGGGCTCGAGAACTACATAAAGCTGTTCAGCCCGGACAACACCGGCACGATCGGCATTCTGAAGTATTTCGGAAACACGATCATCTTATGGCTGATGGGTGCGGTCCCGCAGATCATCGTGGCGCTGCTGCTGGCAGTCTTTTTTACAAGCTACCGTCTCAACATCAAGGGGCAGCAGTTCTTCAAGACCGTGATCTATATGCCGAACCTGATCATGGCATCCGCGTTCTCCATGCTGTTCTTTGTTCTGTTTTCACCCGTCGGCCCGGTCAACCAGGTACTCCTGGCTTCCGGATGGATCAATAAAGCGGTCGACTTTTTGAACATTAAGATCAGTGTACGGGTGCTCATCTCCCTGATGAACTTCCTGATGTGGTTTGGCAACACGACTATCCTGCTGATGGCAGGCATCCAGGGTATTGATCAGACCCTGTTCGAGGCGGCGCAGATCGACGGTGCGAATTCCTGGCAGATATTTTCCAGGGTCACGCTGCCGCTGCTTTCCCCGATCCTGGTTTATACGGTCATCACCGCGATGATCGGCGGTATCCAGATGTTTGATGTGCCGCAGATCCTGACCAAGGGCATCGGCATGCCGAACCGTACCAGCATGACGATGGTCATGTACCTCAACAACTACCTGACTACAAGTAAGAACTACGGTATGGCCGGCGCCGTGAGCGTCGTGCTGTTCATCGTATCCGCGGTGCTGAGCCTGATCGTGTACAATTCACTTTCGGCCCAGTACAGGAAGCCGAAGCGCCACAGAAAGTATTGACAGGAAGGAGGAAGAAGAGATGATGAACGATGAGCAAAGCAGAAAAGCCCGGATACAGCTGATGATCACCCGTGTGGTCGTGTATGCGATCCTGATCTTTCTGACGTTTCTCTGCCTGTTTTTCTTTTACATGCTGATCATCAATTCGACGCGTTCCAACGCGGAGCTGCAGGCCGGCTTTTCCGCCCTTCCGCATGGACACTTTATAGAAAACTTCAAAAACGCCTGGACGGATGCCTCCATCAACATTCCGCGGGGTATGCTGAACAGCTTTATCATTGCCTCCTGCTGCGCGGTGCTGACCACCTATTTCTCGGCGCTGACGGCTTACGGCATTCACATCTATGACTTTAAACTGAAGAAGCCCGCGTTCCTCTTCATCATGGCGGTCATGATGATCCCTCCGCAGGTATCCGCGGTCGGTTTCATCCAGCTGATGTATAAGTTCAAGCTGACGAACAATTTCCTGCCGCTGATCGTGCCGAGTATCGCGGCGCCGATCGTGTTCTTCTACATGAAACAGTATATGGAGAGCGTCCTCCCGATCGAGATCGTGGAATCCGCGAGGATCGACGGGGCAAGCGAGTTCCGCACCTTCAACCAGATCGTGCTTCCGGTCATGAAGCCGGCCATCGCAGTGCAGATGATCTTTTCCTTTGTTCAGTCGTGGAACAACTATTTCATCCCGGCACTGCTGCTGGATAAGGCGGAAATGAAGACAGTCCCGATCATGATCGCGCAGCTGCGCTCCGCTGACTACTCGAAGTTTGATATGGGCAAGGTCTATATGTTCATCCTGCTTGCGATCCTGCCGGTACTGATCGTATACCTGCTTCTCTCAAGATTCATCATCAGGGGCGTGACGGCAGGCGCGGTCAAGGGATGACCGGGGAGATACAAATGCTGAAAGATAAAGGATTTTACCGTGGCATTGACCTTGGCGGATGGATGTCGCAGTGTGATTACAGTGAAGACAGATTAAACAATTTCATCCGGGAAGACGACTTCGGACGGATCGCCGGATGGGGACTGGATCATGTGCGGCTCCCGGTCGACTACAACGTGGTGCAGCGGACGGACGGGTCGCTGATACCCGCGGGTTTTGAACGTATAGACAGGGCTCTTGAATGGGCAGGGAGATACGGACTGCGGATCGTTCTGGATCTGCATAAGACACAGGGCTTTTCCTTTGACGCTATGGAAGGGGAAGCCGGATTTTTCGAAAGTGAAAAGTATCAGGAACGGTTTTATACTCTCTGGGAGGCTTTTGCAGAAAGATACGGCGGGGAGCATGAGCGGATGGCGTTTGACCTTCTGAACGAGGTCACGGAAGAACGTTTCCTTCCGGCATGGATGCGCATCGCCGGAGAATGTGTGCGCCGCATCCGGGTCTTTGCCCCGGAAACGGAGATCCTGGTCGGAAGCTTCCACCATAACGGAGCGCGTGAAGTGCAGTATCTGGAACCGCCTTTCGATGCCCATACGGTCTACAACTTCCACTGCTATGAACCTCTGAAGTTCACACATCAGGGGGCGCACTGGGATACCGGTCTGAACCGGGACGACCGGTTTACTTATGAGGAAAGCGGTGCATCGGAAGCTTTCCTGGAGGATCTGATCGGACCCGCGGTGCGGAAAGCGGAAAGAGAAGGCACCGAACTCTACTGCGGCGAGTACGGGGTGATCGACGTCGTGCCGCCCGGGGAGGCTCTGAAATGGTTCAGGGTGATCCACGCGGTCTTTGAGAAACATAAGATCGCGAGAGCCGTCTGGAGCTATCGCGAGATGGATTTCGGACTTGCGGATCCGAGGATGGACGGTGTCCGGGAAGAGCTTCTCGCTTATCTGTGACCCTCCTGTAAATAAAGTCTGAAACAAATATATTATTGAGAGACCGGCGTCCTGTGTCCGTAAAAGGGAACAGATCACGCCGGTCCCTTTTACGGTGTGGACGCTTTTTCCAAACTGTGATACAATATGACCCATGATTTTAGCAGTCAACGATCTGAATAAAAGCTACGACGGAAAGGATATCCTTAAGGATATCTCTTTTCACATGGAAGCACACGACAAACTGGCGATCACGGGCATCAACGGCGCAGGCAAGACGACGCTGCTCCGCCAGATCATCGGTGAAGAACAGCCGGACAGCGGTACGGTCGTCATTCCCAGGGAGGCAAGGATAGGATATCTTTCGCAGATCCCCGATATCGAGTCTGACCGGACGATCTATGAAGAGGTCATCAGCGTCCGGAGTGATCTGCTGGAGGCGGAAAAGACCCTGAGGGAACTGGAACAGAAGATGCAGCATGCGGGCACGGACGATGCCGGCGTTCTTTCGGACAATGTTTTCGACCGGTATGCCGCGCTTTCCCACCGCTTTGAATCGGAGGGAGGGTATGCGCTGCGCTCCAATGTGACGGGCATTCTGAAAGGCCTCGGATTCCGCGAGGATGAGTTTGATAAAAAGGTCTCCGTACTTTCCGGAGGGCAGAAAACAAGACTCAGCCTCGGCCGGCTCCTTCTGGATTCACCGGACATCCTGATCCTGGACGAGCCGACGAACCACCTCGACATCGATTCCGTAGCCTGGCTGGAAGGATATCTGCGTTCCTGGAAAGGTGCGGTCATCATCGTTTCCCATGACAGGTATTTCCTGGACCGCATCGTCAACAAGGTCCTCGATATCGAAAACGGGCACGGGAGGCTCTATACCGGCAACTATACCGCGTTCGCAGAGAAAAAGGCGGCGCTCCGGAAGGATCAGATGCGCGCCTGGCTCAATAACCAGGCGGAGATCAAACACCAGCAGGAAGTGATCGACAAGCTGAAGCGCTTCAACCGTGAAAAATCCATTAAGCGTGCGGAATCGAGAGAGAAGATGCTCGCTAAGGTCGAGCGTCTGGACAAACCGTTTGACGTGGATGATGCCATGCGCCTGCATTTCACACCTTCCAAGCTTTCCGGAAAGGATGTGCTGTTTGCGGACGGGCTCGGAAAGTCCTACGGCGACCTGGAACTGTTCAGAGGTGTGGATCTGGACGTCAAGCGCGGCGAAAAGCTCGCGATCATCGGTCCGAACGGCACCGGCAAGACGACGCTCCTCAAGATCATCAGCGGCAACGAAACACAGGATGAGGGCGAGCTCGAATTCGGTTCGAGGGTGGAGCCAGCTTACTACGATCAGGAGCATCAGGTCCTGGATCCGGACAATACGGTCTTTGACGAGATATCCGATGCTTATCCGTATATGAACAACACCGAGATCCGCAATCTTCTCGCGTCGTTCCTGTTCACGGGAGACGACGTGTTCAAGATGGTCCGCGATCTGTCGGGTGGCGAAAAGGGCAGGCTGTCCCTTGCAAAGCTCATGCTCTCGAAGGCCAACCTGCTTCTCCTCGATGAGCCGACCAACCATCTGGACATCACGTCCAAGGAGATCCTTGAAGAAGCGGTCCGGAACTACGAGGGTACAGTCATCTACGTGTCGCATGACCGCTATTTCATCAACCGTACGGCGTCGCGCATCCTGGAACTTGATCACCGGCATTTCGTGAATTACCAGGGCAATTATGACTATTATCTGGAAAAGAAAGCGGACCCGACCTTTGACGCCGCCAAGGCGGTCAGCGGAAAGCTGAATGATCGGGACGGCAGCGTTTTCGGAACGGGAGGACCGGCACGGGAGACTTCTTCCGACGGCAGAAAAACGGCCGGCACGGGCGGCAGCGGCGCGGGTGAAAACAGCGCTTCCGATAAAAAGCCGGCACTGAGCTTTCAGGAGCAGAAAGAGCGCAAACAGCAGCTGCAGAAGCTGCGTTCGGCGCTTTCGGCATGTGAGAAGGAGATCGCGGACAAGGAAGCCGCTTCCGAAGCGATCGATGAGGAAATGGCCAGACCCGATGTCGCGGTCAATTCCGCAAAGCTCAACGAACTTGCAAAGAAGAAAGAGGGGCTTACGGCAGCGCTCGAAGAGCTCTACATGAGATGGGAGGAACTGTCGGAATCGATAGAAGCATTCTGACGCCAAACCATAAATAAGGTTTACATAAATTTAGGCCGTCATGCGCCTGAACTGAAAGCGGAAAGATAACGGAGGACTGACCATGCGTATCCAGAAACACCCACGACTCAGAAGGCTGTTTGCCGTCTGCGGACTGATCCTGATCATCGGGCTGCTTGCGGCGTCACTCATCACCATGGTCAGCGGAAAGGCACCCGATCTTGCAATGGCGCTTTTCGGCTGCCTTGTCATGGTGTCGATCATCATGTATGTGTTCCTGAGCTACGTCCGGAGACATTCGGAGGACGAGTGATCTCCCGGATCCGCGGATGAACGGACAAACGAACGTAAAGCCTGACTGCCCCCGGTGACCGGGGGCGGTTTTTATGTCACGGTTTCCGGCGGAAAGCACGGGCTCCGTCTGCTTTCGCAATTTGTAAGAAACGACCCTTTTTCATAAATTGTTTCCCACTATATCTTGTGGTAAGATATATGAGTAAATCTATGTCAAGATGTAAAGGGGTGAGTATCCGGTCCGGTCCGGACACTGACTCAGGCCCTTAACATAAGAGGAACCGACAAGTCTATGAAATTTACCAGAAATGCGGTCAATGACCGCCTTGAGGAGATCATATACGGAGACGTCAAGGCTGAGAACCAGCGCATACACGCGATGAAGCTCTTCATCGTGTTTATCGCGCTGCTCGGAGCCTTGTGTACGGCCGCGCTCGGCATCGGCATGGTGCTCGGCATCATTGACAATGCGCCTGCCATCGAGACGCTCAACTTTTCGCCGCAGGGCTATGCGACGACGACTTATGATACGGAGGGGACCCTGGTCGCCACCCTGGTACAGGAGGGATCGAACCGTGAAGAGGTCGTTTTTGACGAGCTTCCGGAGGACCTGATCAATGCTTTCGTAGCGATCGAGGACCAGCGTTTCTGGCAGCATAACGGCATCGACTTCCGTTCGATAACGCGTGCGGTGCGCGGCGTCCTTTCCGGCGACAGCTCCGCGGGCGGCGGTTCGACCCTGACGCAGCAGCTGATCAAGAACAATGTCTTTGCGGGCGGCAACGAAAAAGGCTTCGAGCTTTACGAACGAAAGTTCCAGGAGTGGTATATCGCCCTGAGTCTTGAAAACCAGCCCGGAGTCGACAAAGAGGAGATCAAGAAGCAGATCCTGACGGATTACCTCAACACCATCAACCTCGGCAACAATACGCTCGGCGTCAAGGTCGCGGCATGGCGGTATTTCGGCAAGGATGTGAAGGATCTCGATCTTGCGGAGAGCACCGTGCTCGCTTCCATTACGAAGAACCCTTCGAGGCTCAATCCGCTCCGTCATCCGGAGGACAACCAGAAGCGCCGGCTGCAGGTCCTGAAGAACATGGTGGAACAGGGGTACATTACCGAAGAACAGCGCAAGGAAGCGGCGAGCATGTCTGTCTACGACCGCATCCAGGCAAATGAAGCGGAACGCGGCGCGGACGAATCCGTCTACAGCTACTTCACGGACGCCCTGATCGACCAGTGCATCCGGATCTTCAAGGAGCGGCTCGGACTGACGGAGGCGGAAGCCAAGAACCTCCTTTATTCCGGCGGCCTGAAGATCATGACGACACAGGATCCGAAGCTGCAGCAGATCGTGGACGAGGAGGTCAACGATCCTGATAATTACGATACTGCCAAGTACAGCATCAAGTGGCGCTGCTCGATCCAGCACAAGGCCGACGGCCTGAAGCATTACAGTGAGTACGACATTGAAAAGTACGCGAAGACCATCAAGGGAAGAGCCGGCTATGACGGGCTGTTCCGTTCGGAAGAAGCGGTCGATGAGCTTCTCGATGAGTATAAGGCCTATATCATGGATGAGGAAGCGGGAGACGAGATCGTGGCGGAGACGCTCGACCTGACGCTCCAGCCGCAGGTCTCGTTCGTGCTGATGGATCAGAAGACGAAAGAGGTCAAGGCCATCAACGGCGGCCGCGGTGAAAAGAAATATTCGCTCACCCTGAACCGCGCCTATAACGCCTTCCGGCAGCCCGGCTCGGCGTTCAAGGTCGTGACGAGCTTTGCACCTGCCATTGAAGAAAACGGCGCGACGCTCGCGACGACATACTATGATGCGGAGTATGAACTCGGCAACAAGAGATTCAAGAACTGGTGGAAGGACGGCCAGTATTTCGGCTACTCCTCCATTCGCGACGGCATCGAGTTTTCCATGAACATCGTCGCAGTACGCTGTATGTATGAGACGGTCACCCCGGAAGAGGGCGTCAATTTTGCGAAGAAGCTCGGCATCACGTCCCTGACGGACGAGGACAATAACCCCGCGACCGCGCTCGGCGGTATTACGAAAGGCGTCAACAACGTCGAGCTGACCAATGCCTTCGCAACCATCGCGGACTACGGCATGTACGGCGACTATAAGCTCTTTACGAAGATCTATGATCACCGCGGAAATGTGCTCATCGACCTCACGGAAGATCCGGAGAGCCGCGTTATGAAGGAAACGACAGCTTTCCTGCTGACCGACGCGATGAAAAGGTCGACGGAGTCCCACTCCAAGTGGGCGAGGAGCTTCACGGTCAACAACACGTCCAGCCGCTCGCATCTCGACAACATGGTCTGCGCCGGCAAGTCCGGCACCACGACCCGCAACAACGACGTATGGTTCGTCGGATTTACGCCTTACTATACTGCAGGCGTCTGGGCGGGATGTGACGACAACCAGTCGCTCAGCGACAACGCGACCGGCCAGTATAACGGCGGCACATCCTTCCACAAGGACATCTGGCGCAAGATCATGACCAGGGTCCATGAGGGCCTGGAAAACACAGGCTTCGAAAAGCCCGACGACATCGTGGAAGTGCAGGTCTGCCGCAAGAGCGGCAAGCTCCCGCATGCCGGATGTATGGCCGATTACCGCAGCGGATCGAACGCGGTTTATACGGAGTATTTTGACATCAATAACGTACCGACGGAGACCTGTGATCATCACACTTCCTTCGGCAGCATCATCGTGCCGGCATCCGATACCGGAAAGTATACGGATGACAGCTACTGGGTGCCGCCGGAACCGGAAGAAGAGGAAACGGAAAGCGAGCCCGATGAGGGCAGCACCGGTACGATTTCGGACGGACCGACGGAAGGCCCGGGTATCTATATCGCGCCCGGAGTGGAGATCGGCCCGCAGGCAGGACCGGGAGGGGCCTGATGAGGAGAGTAAGACATCTCTGGGAAAACAGATTTTCCAGAACAAGACTGATCATAGCGGGTGTCGCGGCACTCGCCTGTGCGGGCGGGATCCTGCACGGCATCCGTACCGGACTCGGCAGCTGGAGCACCGAGCCGGAGACCAAAGAGGAAGAAGAAACGATCGCGGTGATCGAAACGATCCCCGAGGAAGAACTCGCGGAAATGCGTCTGCAGGAAGAATTCGACGACATCGCTTCGGAATACGCCAATCTCGGCATTGTCGACGTCAAGGGCTATATCAATGTCCGCAAGGCGCCTGACAGTGTCGACATGAAGAACATCATCGGACAGCTGAACGACGGCGCTGCCTGCGACATCCTTGAAGAGGACGGGGACTGGGCGCATATCCGTTCCGGAGGCATCGACGGCTGGGCGGCATCGAGGTACATCCTGACAGGGGAAGAGGCGGTCGCGAAGGGACGTGAAAATGTGGCGGAGCGCGTTATCATAGACGAGCCCGTCCTGAACATCCGTTCGGCGCCGGAGATCGATCCCGCGAATGTTGTGGGAAAGGCCAGACAGGGTGAACGTTATGTCCTGATCAAAGAAGAGGGCGACTGGGCGCGGATCGAAGCTGACTTCAGCGACGCCCTGGACGAGGCCTGGCTCAAGATCAGGGGCGACGACGGTTCGGTCAACGCGCATGTGGCCAAAGCGCTGGATGAAGCGCGCAAGCTCGACCTGAGGCAGATGGCACTGACGCAGTATGACAACATCGTTCTTGCCTATACGGACGGCTACATCAACGTAAGGGAAGAGCCGAAAGACGAGGGCATCAAGAACATATGCGGCAAGTTCCTGAAGGGCTGCGGCGGCGAGCTTCTTGACACCGTGGAAAACGAATCGGGGACCTGGTACAAGATCAAGTCCGGACAGGTAACCGGCTGGGTCAGCGCGAAGTACTGCCTGACCGGACAGAGCGCGAGGGATACGGCGCTTGATTATGCGGTACTGACGGCGTTTGTAAATGTCGATGCGCTCAACGTCCGTGCGGAACCGTCGCTCGACGCGAAGGTATGGACTTCGATCACGAAGAACCAGGCATACGAAGTCATCACGCAGTTCGACGGCTGGGTAGAGATCGGCCTCGACAGCGAGGATGAAGACGACAAGGCTTTCATCTCCACCCGGGACAATAACGTCGAGGTCCGTTACGGACTTCCGGAGGCAACGGAGTATTATCCGGCGGTCGAGGCGGCCAATGCGGCAGCGGCATACCGCAACTCCATCGTCAACTATGCGTGCCAGTTTATCGGCAACCCGTATGTCTGGGGCGGCACGTCGCTTACGAGAGGCTGCGACTGCTCCGGATTCACACAGAGCGTCATGGCGCATTTCGGCATCTCGCTGCCGAGAGTCAGCCGCGACCAGGCCAAGTCGGGACAGAAGGTCACATCGGATCAGATGAAACCGGGCGACCTCGTATTCTACGCAAACCGCAGCGGCACGATCAACCATGTCGGCATCTATATCGGCAACGGACAGGTCGTCAATGCAGCATCACGCAGAGCCGGCATCAAGATCTACCGCTGGAACTACCGTACGCCGGTAGCCATCAGAAATGTGATCGGCCCGTAAGACATCATTTACTGCAGGAGAAAAATGGCAACAAGATCAGGAACAAAAAAGAAAACGAATACGGCAAAGCGCTCTTCCGGCACGAGGAAAAACACTGCCGGAAGAACGGTCCGCCGTGACACAAAACGTACGGCAGCAAAGAAAAAGAGCTTTGTACGCTCGGAGGCCGCGGCGGTCTGCATGATCGCGGCAGGATTCATCCTGCTCCTCGTAAACTTCGGACTGCTGGGAAAGCTGGGCGGATGGATCCTCGGAGTGGAAAAAGGGCTCTTCGGACAGGCTTCGTTCCTGCTTGCCTTTGCGGTCATCGGGGCGGCAGCTGTCTCGTACTATGAAAAAGGCAATTATTTAAGACCGCACAAGATCGTCAGTATCTTTGCGGCGCTGATCCTCATCAGCGCGGTCCTGCATCTGATGTTCGGGGCCGACGCCGTATCCGGAAGCGGCAGCGGCAGGATCTCCGCATCGGAGCTCTACAGGATGTGTTCCGGTGGTCACCCGGGCGGCGGCCTGATCGGCGGTTCGATCGCCAATTTCCTGAAGGGGATCATCGGATATGCGTGAGCTTATCTTGTGCTGATCGCTCTGCTTGTGATCTGTGTTGTCGTGATCACCGAAAAGAGTTTCGTCAATGCGGCAAGGATCGGCGCGGCAAGAACAGCGGGAGTCATGCGCGCGGGCGCCGGAAAAAC
>JAFPHE010000131.1 GCA_017388745.1 Lachnospiraceae bacterium
AGTGCTTAAAGAAAAAAGCCCGCAGAGCGGGTCTGTACTGCAAAACGGGGGCGCAGTACAAGCTCCGGCTGCGGGCTTTCGTCCGATATATCGGTCGGTTCTTTAAGGAGTAAGGTTCTCGCTCCTTACTCTTCTTTCACTTTTCCGAAGACTCTTTCCTTCAGAGCCCTTCCGGTCGGGGTCGCTGCAAGGCCGCCGCCTGCGGTCTCCTTTAGTGCCTCGGGCAGGGAATGTCCGACTTCACGCATCGCGAGGATACACTCGTCCACCGGGATCTTCGGCGCGACGCCTGCAAGGGCCATATCCGCGGAAGATACGGCGATCATGACGCCGGAAGCATTGCGCTTGATGCAGGGGATCTCAACGAGTCCTGCGACCGGATCGCAGGCGAGGCCCAGCTGGTTTGCGATCGCGATCGCAAGCGCATCGCCGCACATCTTCGGCGTACCTCCCATTACCTCAACCAGCGCGGCCGCAGCCATGCCTGCAGCTGATCCGCACTCCGCCTGGCATCCGCCTTCGGCGCCTGCAATGGAAGCATTCTTGGCAATGACCATGCCGAACGCGCCTGCGGTGAAGCAGGCCATGACGGCATCCGCCTTCGCAACGCCCCTGTCCTCGCACATGGATACAAGGCATCCCGGGAGGATGCCGCAGCTTCCCGCGGTCGGTGTCGCCACGATCTTGCCCATGGATGCGTTGCAGTTGGATACCGCGAGCGCACGCGCCATGACTTTCGTCATGAAGGTCCCAGAGATACCGCCGTTTTCCGTGGCGTATTTCATCATCGCACCGCCCTCGCCGCCGGTGAGCCCGGACATGGACTTTAAGTTCGGGTCCAGACCCGTTTTAACGGCTTCGCACATGACATCAAAGCTTTTTTCCATACGGCTGCGGACTTCTTCCACAGTCTGTTCCAGCGCGACCGCCTGCTCCTGGAGGACGATCTCGCTTATTTTTTTACCCGCCTTCTCGGCGGCTTCAACGATCTCAGCGATCGATTCATACTGAAGTTTCATGATGATCCGTGGTCCGGAGGCTTATACAGCATCCGGTCCTTTTCCTTTCTCCCGGCTTCTTCCGGGGTCTCTGATCCCTTAGATCTTGCGGATGATCAGGGCGTTGATCACATTGTTCAGTCTGCGCAGCCCGTCGGTCAGTCCCTCCGGAGGCGGTCCCTCCATTTCGATGGTCATCAGTGCCTCGCCGCCTTTTTCCTTTCTGGACAGATGGAAATTGCAGATATTGACGTCCGGATAGACGAGACGCATGTAGTTGGTCACGTCCGCGATGACGCCCGGCAGATCCTGATGCAGGATCAGGACGGTATTGAACTCGCCGTTGAAGTCGACGTGCATGCCGTTCACCAGGTCGACGCGGATATTGCCGCCGCCGACAGAAGCGCCTTCCACGACCGACTCCTCGCCGTCCTCGTAGATGCAGTGGATACGTGCCGTATTGGGATGTGCGCCCGGGATATCTTCCTTCAGGAACGTATAGTGGATGCCGCGTTCCTCCGCGATCTCCAGCGCGTCACGGATCTCCGGGTCGTAGCTGTGATAGCCCATGATGCCTGCGAGCAGTGCCCTGTCCGTACCGTGTCCGCGATAGGTGCGCGCGAAAGATCCGGAGAGCGTGATCTCGACCTCTTTGGGCGTTCTTCCGTCACATACTTTGTTCGCGATGTGCCCGAGACGGACAGCGCCTGCCGTATGTGAGCTTGACGGGCCGATCATGATCGGTCCGATGATGTCAAAAACGTTCATACTTTCCCCGCTTTCCTGTAATGCCTGCTAATTATCTGCTCCGGATGCCCGTACAGGCCGGTGCATCTGCCGCCTCTCCTGTGTTCAGGATACGCAGCGAGCAGCTCCTCTGCTTCCAGTTTATACTTCCTATAATTATAAATCAAATTCAAGCTTTCAATAACATTGATAAGTTTTTTGCGGCTTACTCTTCCTTCGCGAGCCGGATGAACTCCTCCATCTCGGCAGTCACCCATTTTTCCTTATGATAAAAGATCTGGCGGTACATGCTGATCTTCAGGTCGGCAACGTCCAGAAGCGCCAGCCTTCCCTCCCGGATATGCTTCTCCACGGTAAAATACGGGAGCAGGGAGACGCCTTCGTTTTCCATCAGCATCTTGATGATGAATTCCGTGTTGCTGATCTCGAGGAACGGCTCAAGAAGGATATCCCTCGAGGCCAGCATCTGGTCCAGCTTTTTGTGATAGCTCGCGTCCTTTTCCGTCAGGAGGAAGGGATATTTCAGAAGATGGACGACACGGATCTCCGCCTGACGCGTGACCGCATACTCCGGGGAACAGACAAAGACGATGTTCTCTTCCACCTCCATGGCTTTATGCCAGTTGCTGTTGTGGTTCGCGTCATCGAGGATGTAGACGAGGTCCACTTCGTTGTGCTCCATCATCTCCAGCGCTTCTTCCGGGATCGTCGCCTTCAGCTGGATCGAAACGCCGGGATGAAGCTCACGCATCTTCTTCAGGATCTGCGGGAATTTGGTGAAGCACAGCGACTCGACCGTGCCGATCTTCAGTGATCCGGTCAGTTCTTTCTTATCGTCAAGCGCCACCTTTGCGTGGTTCATCTCATTGATGATGTTATAGGCATAGGTAAGGAATTTCTCACCCTGCGGCGTCAGCGACACACGCTTTCCGATACGGTCAAAGAGATGCGTATTGAGATCCTGCTCAAGGTTCTTGATCTGGATCGTTACGGCAGACTGGCTGTAGCCGAGGCTCTCTGCCGCTTTCGAAAAGCTCTGGAACTGTACAACGCGGATAAAGGTGATCAGTTGACGGATTTCCATGGTTTTCTCCTGAATCGATAATAATAATTGATACTGGTTTACAGCTTATGTATTTTAATGTACTTTGTATTTATTTTTATTTATCAAATTCATTAAAATCATGAATTTGATTTAAATTAAAAATATGATATATTAAATTTAACGAAAATGCAACCGGGATTTCTTAATAATTATAGTAAACTTAACGGCGGCCTCTTAAAGTAAGCGGCCCGTGGACGGGCCGGCTTCACCGGCGTCCTGCCGTTACGTTATCCTGTTGTTTAAGTTGGAGAGATATGGAGGTGTTCATTAATGGAACAGAAAGTAACTCTTGAAATGATTCAGGATGCCAGAGAGGCTCTTAAGGGAGTAGCGGAGCTTACTCCGATGGTCACATCTTCCCGTCTCGGCAAAAACCTGTTCATCAAGTCCGAGAACCTGCAGAAGACCGGTTCCTTCAAGATCCGCGGCGCATACAACAAGATCCGCCAGCTGACTCCTGAAGAGGCTTCCCACGGCGTCATCGCCTGCTCCGCAGGCAACCATGCACAGGGCGTTGCTCTTTCCGCTACCAAGCTCGGAATCAAGTCCGTCATCTGCATGCCGGAAGGCGCTCCGATCCTGAAGGTCGAAGCTACCCGCGCATACGGTGCGGAAGTCGTCCTGGTACCCGGTATCTACGACGACGCTGCACGTGAGGCAGAGCGTCTCAGCAAGGAAAAGGGCTATGTCTTCGCACATCCGTTCAACGATCCCTATGTCATCGCAGGACAGGGCACCATCGGTCTTGATATCCTTGACCAGATACCGGATGTTGACCAGATCATCGTCCCGATCGGCGGAGGCGGACTGATCAGCGGCGTTGCCGTTGCAGTCAAGTCCATGCGCCCGAACGTCAAGGTCATCGGCGTACAGGCAGCTACTGTTCCGTCCATGTTCGTATCCCGCCGCAACGGCGAGATCACCACTGTCAAGGACGGCCCGACCATTGCCGACGGTATCCATGTCCTGACACCCGGCGACCTTACCTTCGACATCGTATCCAAGTATGTCGACGATATCGTCACCGTTACAGAGGATGAGATCGCTGCTGCGATCGTCGCACTGCTCGAGGGTCCGAAGACCGTTGCCGAGGGTGCAGGTGCTACGACAGTTGCCGCTTACCTCTTCAACAAGGTCGACACTTCCCTGAAGACCGTTGCCCTCGTTTCCGGCGGTAATGTTGATATCACCACCCTGTCCCGTATCATCACCAAGGGACTTCAGAAGACCGGACGTATCGTACAGCTTTCCACCAAGCTGGTCGATAAGGCAGGCAACCTTGCCCAGCTGCTTCAGGTCGTTGCCGACAACGGCGCGAACGTCCTGGATATCCAGCATGAGCGTGAAGATGCGAAGACCGAGGTCAACTCCTGCGTCGTCACTCTGACGCTTGAGACCCGCGATCCGGCTCACATCCTGAAGATCCGTGAGGACATGACCAAGCGCGGCTATCGCCTGCTCAACTGATCCTGACCCACTGATTTACAATCCATCCACCGGGGATCCGTAAGCAATCCTTTCTGGGCTTCGGATCCCCGGCCATCCAACGAAATAACCGGACCTTCGGTTCGGCTTATTTAATAAAGCACTTTTAAAAGAAAAGGAGGGGCCTTCCGCCCGGGGAATGCGGAAGGTAAAAGAACAATGTCAACTGGTAAAAAGAAAATCGGTCTGCTGCCGAAGCTGATCATTGCTATCGTTCTCGGTCTTATCGTCGGTAACATCGCACGCAGCGCAGATCTTCCGATCATCATCCGTATCGGAGCAACTTTCAACAGCATCTTCGGTAACTTCCTGGGCTTCTGTATTCCGCTGATCATCATCGGTTTCGTTGCTCCCGGTATTGCAGACCTCGGTGCAGGCGCAGGCGCTACCCTTGCTATGACTGCAGGCGTAGCTTATGTATCCACCCTGATCTCCGGTTCCTTCGCATTCTGCGTAGACTCCGTACTCTTCCCGACCTTCCTGAAGGTTGGTTCCATCGTTATGGACAACGCACAGAACGCAGAAGACACCATGCTGTCCGGTCTCTTCACCGTAGAGATGCCGCCGCTGATGGGTGTCATGACCGCCCTGATCACTTCCTTCATCATGGGTATCGGTATCGCAGTTACCAACTCCCAGCACTTAAGGGACATCTTCCACGAGTTCCAGAAGATCGTTGAAGGCGTTGTCGCAGGCGTCCTGATCCCGCTGTTACCGTTCCATATCTACGGTATCTTCGCAAACATGACCTATGCAGGTACTGTTGCCGAGATCATGAGCGTATTCGCAAGAGTATTCGTCATCATCATCTGCATGCACCTGATCATCATCTGCTTCCAGTATCTGGTTGCAGGTACCTTTGCAAAGAAGAACCCGTTCGCTTTGATCAAGAACATGGTTCCGGCTTACATGACCGCTATCGGTACCCAGTCTTCCGCAGCTACCATCCCGGTCACCCTGGAGTGCACCAAGAAGAACGGCTGCTCTTCCAAGATCGCTGACTTCGTTATTCCGCTTTGCGCTACCATCCATCTTTCAGGTTCCACCATCACCCTTACCAGCTGCGCTATCGCAGTTATGATGCTGAACGGCTGGCCGGTATCCTTCGCTCAGATGTTCCCGTTCATCCTGATGCTGGGCGTCACGATGGTCGCAGCTCCCGGTGTCCCGGGCGGCGCTGTTATGGCAGCTCTCGGTATCCTCGAGTCCATGCTTGGCTTCAATGACAACATGCTGACCCTGATGATCGCTCTGTACATTGCACAGGACTCCTTCGGTACTGCCTGCAACGTTACCGGCGACGGTGCGATCGCTATGTTCATGGATGCCATCACCGGCAAAAAGAAGGCTGCCTGATCGTCCTTTATGAACCAACAACAAAACTCCCGGCCATCCGGCCGGGAGCTTTTTTATTGCTTTGATATTCGATTATTCGCTGAGGTACGCCGCCTTGACCTGCGGATCCGTGAGGAGGTCTTTCGCGTCTCCTTCGAGCACGATGCGTCCCGTCTCAAGGACATAGGCGCGGTTTGCGATATTGAGCGCCTTGTTCGCATTCTGCTCGACGAGGAGGATCGTCACGCCGTCCTCATTGATCTTGCGGATGATGTCGAAGATCTCATTGACATAGATCGGCGACAGGCCCATGGAAGGCTCATCCATCAGCATCATGCTGGGCTTGGACATCAGTGCCCTTCCCATCGCAAGCATCTGCTGCTCGCCTCCGGAAAGCGTTCCTGCGGGCTGGCTGACACGCTCTTTGAGGCGCGGGAACCTTGTATAGACCATCTCCAGGTCCTCTTCTATCGCCGCCTTGTCGTTGCGCGTAAAGGCGCCCAGCATCAGGTTCTGGTAGACCGTCAGATCCGCAAAGACCCTTCTTCCTTCCGGCACGTGCGCCATGCCGTGGCTCACGAGCTTGTGGCCCGGGACCTTGTTGATGGACTTCCCCTGATAGATGATCTCGCCGCTTCGCGGGGGGATCAGTCCCGTGATCGTCTGCAGTGTCGTGGTCTTGCCTGCGCCGTTTGCGCCGATCAGCGTAACGATCTCGCCCTGGCGGACCGTAAAGGACACGTCCTTGATCGCGTGGATGACGCCGTAGTATACATTTAAGTTCCTGATCTCGAGGATATTTTCCATATCTGAATTTCCTGTCGTTTTCTCGCTGTGCAGACGCTGTTTTCCCTGCGTCCGCTCTTTTTCATCAGTCTCCGAGGTAAGCCTTGATGACCTCCGGGTTATTAAGGACTTCCTTCGTCTCTCCCTGGCAGAGGATCTGGCCGAAGTTGAGCACCGTAAGCTCGTCGCAGATGCCGCTGACGAGGCGCATGTCGTGCTCGATGAGGAGGATCGTCATGTCGAACTTGTCTCTGACAAAACGGATCGTATCCATGAGCTCGACCGTCTCCTGCGGGTTCATGCCGGCAGCCGGCTCGTCGAGGAGCAGAAGCTTCGGGTCCGTCGCAAGCGCTCTCGCGATCTCAAGCTTTCTCTGCTTGCCGTAGGGAAGCTGGGATGCCCTGAAGTCGGCATAAGCGTCAAGTTCAAAGACCTTCAGGATCTCCATCGCCCTCTCATCCATCGCGTTTTCCGTGGGACGGTATTTGAAGAGATGGAGGATGCCCTCCGCGAGGCTGTATTTATAGTGCTCATGCAGGCCGACCTTGACGTTGTCAAGGACGCTTAAGTTGCTGAACAGACGGATGTTCTGGAAAGTACGCGCGATGCCCGCGTGGTTGATCTCCACGGTCTTCCGTCCGGTGATGTTTTCCCCGTCCAGGATGATCGATCCCGCGTCGGGCTGGTATACGCCGGTGAGCAGGTTAAATACTGTCGTCTTGCCGGCGCCGTTCGGGCCGATCAGGCCGTAGAGTTCGTTTTTGCGGATCTTTACGCTGAAATGGTCGACTGCCTTTAAGCCTCCGAAAGCAATGCTGATGTTGTCGACGTCAAGGAGGTATCTCTCGTTCATCTCTGCCATGATCAGTCCTCCTTTCTTTCTTCTTCAGCCGCTTCTTCGACAGTCTGTGCAGTAGCGCTTTCTGCCGCGGTGGCAGCTGCGGCCTCCGGCTCGTCTATGCCGGCTCTTCCGCGCTTAAAGTACTTCTCCGCCATGACCTTGCGCCATGCAACGATCTTTGGCGAGGAGTTCACGATCATCATCACGATCAGGACGACCGCGTAGATCAGCATACGGTAGTTCGAAAGGAAACGGAGCTTCTCGGGAAGAAGCGTCAGAAGGAACGCCGCAATCAGCGATCCCCGCATGTTTCCGATGCCGCCCAGGACGACGAAGACCAGGATCAGGATA
>JAFPHE010000132.1 GCA_017388745.1 Lachnospiraceae bacterium
GATACCTGTGTCAGCGAGGATGTCCTCGACCGCAACTGGCAGCGGCTGATCCTGTCGCACCTCGCGGAGCGCGAACTGCGCGGCGTGCTGACCAACGCCCCGCTGACGGATATGAAGATCACACTGGCGGCAGGCCGGGCACATAAAAAACACACCGAGGGCGGCGACTTCCGGCAGGCGACCTTCCGGGCGCTCCGGCAGGGATTGATGAAGGCGGAAAGTGTCCTTTTGGAGCCTTTCTTCGCTTACACCCTGGAAGTGCCTGCGGATAAAGTCGGCCGCGCCATGACGGACATCCAGCGGATGGACGGGACCATAGAAGGACCGGACCAGGCCGGGGAGATGGCCGTGCTGACCGGGCGTGCCCCGGCGGCGAAGATGAAGGACTATGCGCTGGAGGTCATCAGCTATACCGGCGGGCGCGGCAGGCTGAGCTGCCAGCTCGACGGATACGGCCCCTGCAAAGAGGCAGATGACGTGGTTGCAGAGATCGGCTACGATGCAGCACACGATGTGAACGATCCGGCGGATTCGGTGTTCGTGAGTCACGACGGGTCGGATATCGTGCCGTGGGACCAGGTCGAGCAGAAGATGCATCTGCCGCTGACACTGAAAAAGCGCAGCGGCGACGGTACCGACGACAAAGCGGAGAGCGAAGGTGCCGGAACAGGTGGCCTGCGCGACCGGGCGGCGGCCTATGTGGATAGCGCGGCGAACGACGCAGAGCTGATGGCGATCTTCGAGCGGACATACGGGCCAATCAAGACGAGCCCGCTGGCGGGCGGCCGTGCGGGCAAAGACAAACAGCGCATGATGGAGCGGCGCGTCAAGGCAGCCGGCGCGAACGGACCGAAGGGCAGGCAGAGCGATTCTCCGAAGAAGAAACAGACAAAAATCCCGGAAGGCCCGGAACACGTCGTCATCGACGGCTACAACCTCCTCCACGCGAACGAGGAATGGGCAAAGATGATGGAGACAGACATCGACGTCGCCAGAGCGAGGCTGCTGGATATCCTGGCCAACTACGCCGGCTTTACCGGCAACCCGGTCACGGTGGTCTTCGACGCGTACAAACGGATCCCCGGCGCCGGCTCCCGCGAAGACCTGCACGGGGTCGACGTCGTCTATACGAAGGAAGGCGAGACAGCGGACGTCTTCATCGAACGGCTCGTCTATGCGCGCGAAAAGAAAGAGCGTATCCGCGTGATCACCTCCGACGCCCTGATCCAGACACTGACGATCGGCCACGGGGCGCTGCGCATGTCATCGCGGGAATTCCTGGCGGAACTCGGGCAGATCGAAGAGGCGATCCGGGACGCACTGGCGGTGCAAGGTTGAATCAGCCGGCCATTGGTGGTATCATGGCAAGGCTGAATATTATAGAAACAGGGAGAAAGATAGATGATACGGAAAGCAACAAGAGAAGATCTGCCGCGCGTGATCGAGATCTACGAAGACGTCCACACGATGGAAGAGATGGGTGATCTGGTGGTCGGCTGGCAGAGAGACGTATACCCGACACGTTGGACGGCGGAAGATGCGCTCATCAGAGAGGATCTGTACGTTCTGGAATCGCCGGAAGGCGAGATCGTCGCAACGGCGATCATCAACAACAAACAGGTCGAAGGCATCTACGATAAGGCGGAGTGGAAATACGATGCGGAGGACGACGACGTACTCGTCATCCATACACTTGCGGTCTCGCCCAACCACATGCGCAAAGGGTATGCCGCAGAGTTCCTGCGCTACTATGAAGCCATGGCGACGATCGGCAACTGCAAGGCACTGCGCCTTGACACAGGGGCCCGCAACCGCCTCGCCCGCCGCATTTACGAGAGCTACGGCTACCGCGAAGCAGCGGTCATGCAGAGCGAGTTCAACGGCCTTGAGGGGGTCAACATCGTCTTGCTGGAGAAAAAGCTCTAACCAGTCAAGAGAAAACCACAACCAAAGTCAAAAGGCACCCGGAGGACACAGCCTCCGGGTATTTTTGTATTCCCTTGTTCTTTTTAACGCAGTGTTCAAAAAATACGAAGAAACCATGCCCGACACCTGTAATTTTTGGTATTATTAATTAAGAAAAATTTCTGACAATTTGCTATCGCAATATACGGCTTGAACAAATAAAAGACGCAAGGAGGTACCAAAATGTCACAGGGAAGAAAAACAAGGAGGCTCGGCAAGCGGTTCATGACGGTCCTCCTTACTTTAGCTATGATCGTCAGCCTGACGCCATCGCTCGGGGCGCTGACCGGCGGGGCTTTAGGTGCGCAGGAAGCGTACGCAGAGACGGATACGATCACAAGGGTGGATGTTTCTACAGTGGATTCTGTACAAGAAACAATCTATGTGAATGGATCAGTTGTACACCCGGAGTTTAGCATCGACTCAGTGACGTCTTCTTCAGGAACAGTAACGAGTGATGATCTGGAAATCATTCTGGATGAATACAGTGGCTGGTGCTATTCATACAAACTCGGCGAGGGAACGGATTGGATGCATTATGGAGAAGATGGCATTCAGAATCTGTTCTTCACTTCCGGAGAAAGCCGTTTGATGGTGGATATCTGGGTAGACAAAGATGGTGTCGTCTTCACGGAAGATACGGAAGTCTATCTGAATGGCAAAAGGATGAGTTTCTATAAAACTTATGACAGTGATACGGATTATGTGGGGTATCTATCCTACACTGCAGAGGATATAGGATATATGCCTGGAACCATTGCGATCACCTATGACGCAACCAGAGTCTTTCCGACCACACGAATGACCGGCAGAGAAGTAAGCACGCAGTTCAGAAGGTATATTACGTGTAATACGGATGACACGATCGGTCCCGACGACCGTTGGTATGTGTATGACGCCAGGGAAACTCCGTCGCTGGACAATGCAAGTAAGTATACATGTCTGGTGAAAAAAGATGGAGATGAGTATATCCGTCTCCATGAATCCGATGAACCGTTGACCGCCAGTGCCGAGTATTACTGGTGCTTCAATATTGAAGAGAATGATGACTACGATTATATACTCAATACGGAATCGCTGCCGTATGTGACGGTCAACGGAACCAGTGTGGATGTGGATGTTCGTTGGGGAGCCCGGACCCCGGCAGGCGATCTCTATGTGTATGCTCCAGCACCTCTCAATGAGACCGGAGACATTTTGCCGCTGGGCATCTCGATCACCCCGAAAGGAACAGCTGTCCAGAAAGGGACGAGCCGCACATTTACAGCTACGGCATATGCGACCACGAATGATGCTGTGGTATGGAGTGTTTCGGGAAACCAGAGCACGGGGACCACGATCGACCCCTCTACGGGAACACTGATCGTTGCTTCTGATGAAACTGCATCTTCAGTTAGGATTGCCGCTGCTTCTGTTCTCGATAATTCGGTAAAAGATGAAATAGATGTAAACATTGTCGAGGATGAGGTGGGCATTGACAGCGTAACGATCAGGGGTAACAAGGAGCACTACTATTCCGGGGATAATGTAGGACTGTGGGCAGAAGTTACGGGTCATGATTACCACGATGTGACATGGGAATTATTTGGCGCAGCCAGTGAGAATACAAAGTTTCTGTCGGTAAGCGGTAGTGAAGCGCGACTCGAGATTGGCAAAGATGAGACCAGCAACTCGATTGTTGTCCGGGCGACTTCCAAAGCGGATCCCACGAAGTTTGATGATTATGAAGTTGATCTGCAGCCGCACCCCTATGTGGAATCTCCCATTAAGATTCGGTATGAGGCCAGTTGGTTTAAACTGACCGAGGATACGACAGGACGCGAGATCACCAGAGAATTCCGCAAGTCTATCACATCTCCATTCAGAGAAACTGACATAGACGGTGCGCAGTGGTATGTATACGGTAATATGAGTGATGAATCGAAATATACCGCACTGGTCAGAAAAGATAATCCGGAATCCTGGGACGTTGTAAAACTGAATGAGGATGATACCAAGCTCGATCCTGATGGGGAGTACTATCTCTGGTTCAACATCGAAGAGAGTTATCCCTATGTATGGAAAGACAAGGGTGAACCATCCGCGCTGCCAACGGTTTATGTCAATGGCAAGCCGGCGGATCGTGTTGTCTGGGGTAATGATCTGGAAGTTTACGTGAAGGTCGATGTCGTGAAAGACCTCGGCGGCGCCAAGATTGCCGATATACCTGATCAGACTTACACTGGGACGTATGTCGACCCTGCGCCAAAGGTTACGCTGGACGGCAAGACGTTGGTCAGGGGAACGGATTATACAGTAAGTTATAAGAATAACGTCAACGTCGGTACAGCAAAGGCGATTATTGAAGGGAAAGGCGCTTACACAGGCAAGATAACGAAAGATTTCAAGATCAAACCGCGCAGCATTACGAAAACCACGAGAACACTGAGTGCGGCGAAGTACACTTATGATGGCAATACCCACAAACCAACCGTGACGGTTAAGGATAAGGTGGACGGCACAACGAAAAAGCTGGTCGCCGGTACGGACTACACCGTGACGATCAAGAACAGCAGCGGAACGACCGTTTCCTCGCCAAAGAAAGTCGGACGGTACAAGGTTTACATCAAAGGC
>JAFPHE010000133.1 GCA_017388745.1 Lachnospiraceae bacterium
CCGAGGATCGTGAAAATGATATAAACCACGATCACCGCCCGGTTGGGCAGAAACCGCAGCAAACTGCGAAATCCGATCTGCACCATGTAATAGTGCGGATTGATGTAAAACATGTTGACGATGCCGAAGCGGTCGAAGCAAAAGTTGATCACTTCAGCAACAAAGCAGCATACGAGATAAACGGCGACCGCGCCTCCGAACGCATGACGCCCGTCATCCCGCTCTCTGGTTCCCGCGTAGATCCCGAGCAGTACCAGGGCAAAATGCCAGAGATACGAATGCAGGGTCAGCGGTGCATATCCGTAATGCATGCCGCTCGTATCGAGCAGGACGATCGCGCCGGACATAAGACTGAAATCCGCAAGAAAAGAAAGCAGGCTGTCCCGGAAATGTCCGGTACCGCTGAATCCCAGAATGAGCGCGATATACATTGGTACCGAACACAGCTGAAACGGAAAAAAGCTCCACTGGTAAGCACCGCCATACAGCACATACGTCAGGCAGTACTGTTTCCATATCTCGCTTACGGCAAGTATCAGACCGGCTATGAAAAATGTCTTCTGTTCGCGTGACAATCCGCTTCCTCCAGCATCAGGAACGCACCGAGGTTGCCGCGGCGCTCTCCCATCTTCCGATGTGAATAAAACAGTCTGTCCTCTTCCATCGTGCAGAGTCCGGACACTGTGATATGTTCAGGCAGGATCCCGGCAAGTTTCATGATATATACGTTGGCAGCCTTCTGATCCAGAAGATACTTTCCGTTATTCCGCGGAAACAGAAAAGTATCTGTATCACCGGGTCCTCCGATCCGGTCCTCTCCGTACTTTGCAGCAAAAGCTTCCGCCACTTCCGGCCCTACTTCATAACAATGCCCGCAGGCGCACGGTCCCACGGCCGCAATGATGTCCGCCGGTTCCGTACCGTATGCTTCATGCATGGCGCGGACAGTCACCATACCGATGCCGGCCAGAGTCCCTTTCCAGCCTGAATGGCTGAGACCGATGGCACGGTGTACGGGATCCACAAAAAAGAGAGGCGTACAGTCCGCGTGTGAAGTCATCAGCAAAAGGCCGGGCTCATCCGTGATCAGACCGTCGACGTCCGTGTAGTCCCGTTCCCGGGTCACCCCTTTACCGGCATCCTTCCTGTCCACACGCCGTATATGATCCGTGTGTGTCTGATGCCCGCAGACGATCTGTCCCGGAACAGCGTTAAAAAATGCAGCAGCCCTGCGGAAGTTTTCGTCGACGTCTTCCTTAGCATCTCCGCGGAAATAGGACAGATTCAGACTTTCAAAGCAGCCCTTGCTCGTGCCGCCGATCCGGGTGGAAAAACCGTGTCTCACCATACCTGTTGCCGCAAGCCTGTCAAACACAACAAAACTGAGCCCGTCTCTCGTCTGAAAACGCTCACCCGGACCCAGCCTGCCGTTCAAAATGCTGTTAATGCCGATATCATCCATATATTAATATCATAAGCCATCGGTCATATCAAAGTCAATCCACCTTGTTCCGCCCGAACTCATACCGCGCTGCGGAAATGAAAACCTGTTTATCCCCAGAGCTTGATGACCAGGAGCATGACTGCGACCACACTGCCCAGAGCCATCAGTACTGCGGCAAAGCGGTCTATGCTGTCCTCTCTCGTCTGAAGCCCCGCAAGCTGGTAACCGATCTCCGTTACAAAGCGGTAAAGGATCGTAATGTCGATTACTCCCATAAAAATAAGCCAAACCGTGTCCATTGCTGTCTTCATCATCGTCAGTCTCCTTTCCTCCCCGCATCCGGCATCCGGCTCCTCTTTCTGTCCGTATCTGCCTTGTGAATGCTGTTTGATCCTTAATCTGATGAGGAAAGGATACATCGTAAGCTGGGCAAAAAAACTCCCTCGATAGCATAGACCGGCAAAACTGCCGACCGCATGTACCGAGGGATCACAGCAAACTGATAGTGTTTTGTCAGGTGATGAGCCTTATTACCGCAGATCTTAACTGGTGAACGTCATCCCGACACATGTGTCCGGAGATCACTCCCCGCGCTCGTCTCCCCAGAAGAAGACCGCGACCGTGCCCGGGCCGGTATGGCTCCCGATCGTTGTACCGATCGGAAAGATCTGTACAGGCTCTGCCAGCTTTGGGAACTTCTCTTCGATCAGAGCCGCTACCTCTCTGGCATCTTCCATGCAGGCTGACTGGCTGATAAAGCATTTGCCGTCATAATCATGGCCGTCCCTTGCATGCATTTCCATCTGCTCGACGATCCGCCGGATGACTCTCTTCTTGCCGCGGATCTTCTCGCGCGGGATCAGCTTTCCTTCGTTGTTGACGTTAAGCAGCGGGCAGATGTTGAGCACGGATCCGATAAAACCTGAAGCCTTCGAGATACGGCCGCCCCGGATATAGAATGTCAGGTCGGTGGAGAAGAACCAGTGGTTCAGCTTCAGACGGTTCTCCAGGACAAAATCCCGCAGGCTGTCGATGTCCGCGCCCGCATCGCGCATATCCGCCAGAGTATCGACCAGAAGACCGTGGCCGCTGGATGCCGCAAGGGAATCCACGATATACAGTTTCCGCTCCGGGAACTGTTCCCGCAGGCTCTCTGCCGCGACCAGAGCAGAACTGTAAGCCCCGGACAGACCGCTGGAGAAACAGATATGCAGGATGTCCATGCCCTTTTTCAGATAATTCTCAAAAAATACTGTATAATCACCTATCGTCACCTGCGAGGTCTTCGTTGAAGCCCCTTTGCTCATCTTGTCATACAGCGTTTCAGGATCCATGGAACGTCCCATGTCATCCGGATAATCCACGCCGTCCAGTTCAAAATGAAAACATGTATAAGGGATACCTCTCCGCTCCATATATTCATTGGAAAGATCCACAGTGGAACTGCAGCTAATAATGTAATCAGCCATTCTCTACTCCTTGTTGCACGTCATCTCCCGTCAGCCCTGCCGGCGGTTCAGTCCGCACTCTCCCCGAAATAATTCCTGATCATGGATGCTTTCGTCTGCACCGATCCCTGGGCATAACCGTTTCTTCCCCCGCCGCGTCCGTTCAGGGCAGCATTCATCTCTTTGATCATTCCCGCAAATTCAGCCGGATCCGCGCCCTTATCAAGCACGGCATATTTATAATCGCCGCTCTCTCCCGCGAAAACAGCACAGCGTCCGCCGCAGCGTTCCCCGATCATAACGGTCAGCTTACGGACACTGTCCGGGCTCATCGTCTCACGGATCAGGAGAACATCACCTGCGTCCGCATATCCGGCGGCAATATTTTCAAAATAAAAGTCTTCCAGTTCGGAGATCTTCATCTTGGCGTCGATCAGTTCCTGTTTCTGCTTATGGTAAACAGCGGCCGTCTTGTCAAGGCTTGCCGCCATGGCAATGCCGATCTCCTGGTTCTGAACAAAGTTCATCGACAGGAAGTCCAGTGCACGCTTGCCGCAGACCAGTTCGATCCGCGTGCCTTTGCCGATCTTCTGGCTGCTGATGAATTTGACCAGACCGACCTGACCGCTGGTCATGACATGCGTTCCGCAGCATGCACACATATCCGCGCCCGGAAATGAGGTGATGCGCACCGCGCCGCTCAGCTCTTTCTTGCTCCGGTAGTCAAGTTCTTTCAGTTCCTCGGCGGAAGGCCACAGGATCTCCAGCGCATGGTCTTCCCAAATATAGCGGTTTGCCTGTGCCTCGAGCTCAGCCAGCTCTTCCCGGGTGATCTTCGCGTTATAATCGATCGTCACGATATCTTTCCCCATATGGAAGCCGATATTGTCACAGCTGAACCTGCTGCAGATCATACCGCTGACGATGTGTTCGCCGCTGTGCTGCTGCATGTGGTCAAAGCGCCGCTCCCAGTTTATCTCTCCGCACACTTTAGAACCAGGCACTAATTCCCGGTCGCAGTAATGCAGGATGATCTCATCCTTTTCATGCACTTCGGAAACACGAACAGGCCTTTCAGCTCCCGCGTCTGCCTGCTTCAGGCACAGTATGCCTTCATCGGACGGCTGACCGCCGCCTTCGGGATAAAACGCAGTCCGGTCCAGTTCGACAAGCCAGCATTTTTTCTTTTCATCATAAGAAGAGTTCAAGACTTCTGCCTCAAACTCTTTCATGTAAACATCCTGATAATAAAGCTTGTCTGTAATCATATCGCTAGTATAATTATTCTTTCCTTAATCGACAAGGTCTGTTTATTCCGCTGACGGCAGTCCGGATCCTGTAAAAGATCCCGCAACAATCAACAGCTTCCGGTCACATATCCTTGAGACATTCCCTGATCAGGGATGAGAAGTCCGCCGCCGCCTTGTTGGCAGCTTCATTTACTTCCTCGCCGGAAAGCCTCTGCTGCAGAACGCCGGCCGCCATATTGGTCAGAACGGTGATGCCGAGGATCTCCATGCCGCAGTGTGCCGCAACGGTAGCCTCGGGTACAGTGCTCATACCGACTGCATCAGCTCCGAGGACCCTCGCAGCGCGCACCTCGGCAGGCGTTTCAAAGTTTGGTCCGGGGAAGAACATATAGACGCCTTTTCTGAGCGGCATATCCAGTTTTCTCGCTTTCTTTTCCGCCAGTTCCTGCAGACGCGGGGTATAGACGTACGTCATATCATTAAAACGGGGACCGAACTCGGGTATATTCTCTCCCTGCAGCGGCCCGTTTCCGAACAGACGGATATGATCGGCGATCAGCATCAGATCGCCGGGCTTCCAGTTCATGTTGACACATCCGGCGGCATTGGTCACGATAAGTTTTTCAGCGCCAAGCAGGCGGATCGTCCTGTACGGATAGGTCACTTCTTCCATGGTGTAGCCTTCATAACAGTGAAGGCGACCCTGCATGACCGCCACATTCCTTCCGCACAGCTTTCCGAACACAAAGCGGCCTTTGTGGTCCGGTGCCGTACATGTCTTGAAATTGGGGATCTCATCATAAGGCACATAAACAGGATCCTCCACCTCATCCGCCATAAACCCGAGACCGGATCCGAGTGTGATCAGAACTTCGGGTACAAACCCGTTGAGCCTGCGCGCGATGATCTTCTTGCTGTATACGTAATCGTCATATTTAAATCCCATGGAATTTCCTCCTTCGGTATATTATAATAGTACCTGTTTGGCAAGACGAAATCAATCCTTCATTTCAGTATTAGAATGATCAGTATGAATACAGAACGTTTTTCCCCCAAGTTTCAGCTCTGCTTTGCCATGGCCGTTTTCGGACTGGTCGGCATCATCCGCCGCATGATCCCGATGGATTCCCTGCCGCTTGCATGCTTCCGGGCTTTTCTCGGCGGGATCTCCCTCTATTTTGTCATCCTGGCAGGCGGCCGCCGGCTCGATATGGCTGCAATCAGGAGACGGCTTCCGCTGATGGTCCTTGTCGGCGTGATCATGGGCTTCAACTGGGTATTTCTTTTTGAGGCGTTCAAATACACATCCGTAGCAACGGCAACCGTCTGCTACTACATGGAACCGGTCTTTATAATACTCGCGTCTCCGTTCGTGTTTAAAGAGCGTATCACCCTGCCCAAGGCAGTCTGTGTCATCCTGTCTTTTATCGGTATGGTCCTCGTCTCCGGTGTTCTTAAGACCGGTTTTCACGGAGTAGCCGAGCTGAAAGGCGTCTTTTTCGGCCTCCTCGCTGCAGTTTTCTATGCTACCTGCGTTATCTGGAACATGACGATCAAGGATGTGCCGATCTTCGACCGCACCTTCGTAGAACTTCTTGCCGTCAGCATCGTCCTCTTGCCGATCTCTTATTTCAGCGGAGGCTTCGATTCTCTTCGCCTGATGACGCCGTCCGCCTGGATATGGCTGCTGGTCTTAAGCATATTCTGCACGGGGATCACCTACGGCATCTATTATACCAGTGTTGACCGCCTGCCTTCACAGACAGTTGCTTTGTACAGCTATCTTGATCCCGTACTTGCAGTCCTTTTCTCATGGCTCCTGCTCCATGAAAGCATGGGTGTCCAGGGTATGATCGGCGCGGTGCTGATCATCGGCTCCGCTCTTGCAAGCGACATGATTCCCGCAAAGCGGCAGGCCTGAAAACAAAGCCGAAACTGCTTCATTTATTTACTGCATTTAAAAAGCCGGTGTATCCGGGCGTATCGCCCTGCACCGGCTTTTTGCTGTTGAAATATAATCTGGTTTTATGCCGCAGCTGTCTTCTTCCTTGTCGCAAGCTGCCAGACCAGAACGACCGCGATAACGGCGATACCGATGATATCCGTCATAACTGCCGGATCGATCAGCAGCAGTCCGCCGATGATCGCAAGGATCCGCTGAGGCCAGTTCATGAAGTCCAGAAGGTATCCCGCAAGTCCTGAAGAAACACCGAAGATACCTATCAGGGAAGTCAGAACGATGACGACGATCTGCATCGGCCCGGTAACATCGACCAGGACCATGACCGGATTCATCGCCAGTATATAAGGAACGATAAATGCCGCGATCGCAAGCTTGGTCGCGTTGAGCGCCGTCCGCATCGGGTTTGCCTGTGCTATCGCAGCTCCGGCATAGGCCGCAAGGGCGACCGGCGGCGTGATATCCGCCACGATGCCGAAGTAGAATACGAAGAAATGCGCCGCGATCGTAGGCACGCCCATGCGGACCAGGATCGGTGCACATGTCGCTGCCATGATGCAGTAATTGGCAGTGGTCGGGACGCCCATACCCAGAACGATACAGCAGAGCATCGTAAGTACCAGGGCAATGAGGACACGGCTTCCTGCCAGAGCAACGATACCGTTGATCAGGACATTGGCAAGTCCGGTCATCGTGATGACGCCGGCGATGATGCCTGCGATACCGCAGGCTGCAGCAACGGAAATGGAGCCCTTTGCACCTGCCGCAAGTGCCTCGAGGATCGACTTCGGGGTCATCCGGTATTTCCTGTTCGGCATACTGACCAGGATCGCAAGCACGATCGCAATGGCAGCCGCAGACTGGATGGTACGCTTGTTGGTGCTGACCAGCCATACCAGGACAACGATCGGGATGAGCAGATAGATATCCCTGATCAGTATACCCATCTTCGGAAGCTGATCTCTCGGAATACCTTTCAGATCATTCTTTTTCGCTTCGAGATGGACTGCGATGAAAATGCCTGTAAAGTACAGCACGGCAGGAATGATCGCACGGACGATGATATTGCTGTAGGGCGTGCCTACGATGTCCGCCATCAGGAATGCCGCGGCACCCATGATCGGCGGCATGATCTGTCCGCCCGTCGAAGCCGCAGCTTCGACAGCACCTGCAAACTCGCCCCGGTAGCCGGTTTTTTTCATCAGAGGGATCGTAACGGAGCCGGAACCGACGGTATTGGCAACGGATGAACCGGAGACCATGCCGAGCAGTGCGGAAGAAACGACCGCCACCTTTGCGGGGCCTCCCGCAAAGCTGCCGACGAGGGCATTGGCAAAATCAATGAAAAAGTCCGATATGCCGGTCCGCTCCAGAAACGCACCGAAAATGATAAAGATCACGATGAACTTGGAACAGGTGTTGACCGGCGTCGAAAGGATGCCTTCCTTGGAGTAGAAAAGCAGACGCACGGCATAGTTGAGGCGCTTTGCAAATGTCGGATTGGAAAGGCCTGTTGTCAGCGCATAAATGATAAATGCCGTAGCCACGACCAGGATCGGAAGTCCTACAGACCTTCGACACACCTCCGCAAGGGCGATGATACCGATACAGCCGATCGCTATCTGATAGTCAGCGAACTTGCTGCCCTGCTGGATGATCGTGATCGCGTTGGTCATGAAATACAGGAACGCCCCTGTGCCGAGGACCATCAGGATCAGGTCATACCACGGGATATGGTTGACCTTCTGGATCCCCTTTTTCGCAGGGAAGATCAGATATCCGAGGAAAACGATGCAGGCCATGAAGGAGGTCAGACGGATCTCCTCCAGGAAAGTGCCCCAGAGCGTCACATAAATACAAAACAGGGAAAAAGCCACCAGCAGACCGTTGACGATCAGCTTCGGCGTGCCCTCCCACAGACGGACATTGGACTCGCGGTCAAACTTCTTCATCACGTCATCGACGCGCGCCTGCATATCCTCGTTAGCAGAAGCAGCGGCAGTAGATACTGCCGCTGTTTCAGTTGCGTTCATATGGTTTTGATCTTTATCCGGAAAACTCATGAAACGTCCTTTATGAAAATCAATTGAATTGTCTTAACAGATAACGCCCTTTCCGGGCAGAAAAACCTGCTTACTTCGTCTCGACATCAACGCCCTTTTCCTTGAAATACTTTGCAGCGCCTGCATGGAACGGAGCAGTCATTCCGGAAGTGGCATTCTCGATGGAGAGTTCTGCGCCCTTTGCGTGCTCAGCAGTGATATCGTCGATGTTGTCAAAAATCGCTGCGGTAACAGCATAAGCCTGCTCCTCGGTAGCGTCTGCGGAGATGATCATGGTTGCCTTGACCGTAACAGTCATAACATCCTCATCCTGTCCCTTGTATGTACCTGCCGGGATCGCAAGTGCGGTATAGTACGGGCAGCTTGCCAGGACCTTCTCGCCGATCTCACCGTCGATCGGAACGAGATAAGCGTCGTTGGTGGTGGTCAGCTCGGTGATCGCCGGTGTCGGAGCGCCTGCTACGATAAAGCCGGCATCGATCTTGCCGTCCTTCAGTCCTTCAGCGGAATCCGCGAAGCTCAAATACTGCGGCTTGATATCATCTTCGGAAAGACCTGCAGCGCTCAGGACATCGATCGCGTTGAAATACACGCCGGAACCCGGTGCGCCGATGGAAACGGACTTGCCCTTCAGATCTGCAACGGACTTGATGTTCGGATCCATGGTGACCAGCTGGACCGTCTCTGCGTAAAGGCCGCCGATAACACGGAATGTGTCGATCGCGCCGTCCTCCTCAAAGGACTTGCTGCCTTCCCATGCATAAGCCATAACGTCGGACTGTACAGTACCAAGCTGGTAGTCTCCTGCATCAATACCCTGGATGTTTGCCTTGGAACCGTCGGTAGAAACAACTGTAACGTCTACGCCGCCCTTGTTCTTCATATACTGACCGAGCACGCCGCCGAAAGCATAGTAGGTGCCTGCGGTGCCGCCGGTACCCATGGTCATCTTTCCAAGGGAAGCCGGTGCCTCAGCTGCCGGTGCCTCAGCCGCTGCCGCAGTCGTTTCTGCCGGAGCGGAGGAAGAGGATGAAGAACCGCATGCTACAAGTGACAGTACCATAGCTGCAGCCATTACTGCTGTTAATAACTTTTTCATATAATACCTCCTGTAAAACGCATATAACAATGCATAAAAATCAGGCTTGAAAAACCTATGGAGTACATTATAGATAGGTTCGCTCTTATTTGTCAAGGAATTACAGCAAAAGTGTTGTACCGCAGCGAAGTCTTATGTTGTTGTTCTTTTCCTCTCCATTGGAACTCCGCTTCCCTGCCGCCGGTCCGGCAGTCCGTCGTTTCATGGCGCTCAGCAGGGTTTTTTTTCTGAACATGCCTTGTTTTCCGACGTGTCTTAATTATAATGAAAAATTGAAACTATATGCGACCCGGCTTCAAACGGCACTGCCGTTGCCGGCCGCAAACCCCTGATTTATGAAAGAAATATCGGTATTGATATGGTATATCTTGTAAATGTTTCCATTGCACTGTTTGCCGGACTGATGATGACCCGTCTTCTGAAAGTTCTGCACCTGAATTTTCCTGACGTCACGGCATTTCTGCTGGCAGGACTCGCCATCGGTCCTTACGGGATCGGGCGTCTCGGCCTCAGCGGCATCGGCTTCCACACCATGGATGAGGTCGATGCCCTGGGCGTCATCACATCTGCGGCACTCGGTTTCATAGCCTTTTCCATCGGTAACGAATTCCGCCTGTCCCAGCTTCGAGCAACAGGCCGGCAGGCAGTCGTCATCGGTATCTTTGAAGCGACCAGTGCGACGATCGTCGTGGATGTCGTGCTGATCACGATCCACTGCATTTTCGGCGATAAGGTCATCACACTTCCTGCCGCAATCACCCTCGGTGCCATCGCGGCGGCCACGGCGCCTGCAGCCACACTGATGGTCGTCCGCCAGTATAAGGCCCACGGAAAGGTCACGGAACTGCTGCTCCCCATCGTTGCGCTTGATGATGCCATCGGTCTGATCATCTTCGCCGTGTCTTTCGGTATTGCCCAGGCACTCAAAAGCGGCCAGGTCGACCTGATCTCCATCATTGTCGAGCCGCTGCTGCAGATCTTCTTCTCTCTTATATTCGGTGCGCTGCTCGGCGCTCTGTTCGCACAGGTCGAGAAGATGTTCTACTCCAATACCAACCGTCTGAACCTGACCATCATCTTCGTACTCCTGTCCGTAGCTCTTTCCAGTCTGCGCATCCCGCTGGGACCGGTGACACTTTCTTTCTCGTCCCTGCTGGTCTGCATGATGGTCGGAACGATGTTCTGCAACCTTTGCCCCCGTTCGGGTGATATCATGGAACGATCCAACGGATGGACAGCACCGCTTTTTGCGCTTTTCTTCATCTTAAGCGGAGCCGAGCTGGAGCTCAATGTCTTCCAGAGCGGCGCGGTAGTGTGCATCGGCTTTATCTATATCATTTTCAGATGTGTCGGTAAATTCTCCGGTGCGGGTATCGGTTCCATCCTGATGAAATGCGATCCGGTCGTCAAAAAATACCTGGGCATCACACTGTTTCCGCAGGCAGGTGTTGCGCTCGGCATGAGCGCCACCGCGGTAGCAATGCCCGGCGACGGTCCTCTTATCCGGAACATCGTTTTATTTGGTGTATTCGTCTACGAACTGCTCGGACCGATGATGACCCGCTGGGCACTGACTCAGTCCGGTGATATCGTAGCCGCCTCCGCGGATAAGAAGTCGCATGACCGTTTCAACGCGCCGAAGGATATCCTGCTGCAGCGCAATAAGAAAGCCAAGGTCAGTGCTCATTCCGAGATGGTCTCCAAGCGCGGTCCCGAGAGCCGGTAAGACCAGGCGTTCCGTATACAACAAAAACTGCAGTTTGCCACTGTCATTGATCCAAACAGTGATAAACTGCAGTTTTTTATTGGTTCATTCTGTCTGACGGTGGTCCGGGCCGCCTTCTTCTTTCAAAAGCGCCATGCCGTGTTCAAACAGCTCCCGGAGCCTTTCCTGCTGCCCGCTCAGGTAAAGATATCCGAACAGGGCTTCGAGGCCGGTCGCCCGCCGGTAATCCGTAACACTCTGATTCCGGGCTGTCGTCAGAGTGCTGGCGTTCCGTCCTCTTTTGAAAATGCCGGTCTCCGTTTCCGTCAGTTCCGTCATCAGCGCCCGGATCATATCGGACTGAGCTCCGGCATTGACCATTCTGGTCGTATGTTTGTGAAGCCTGTCCGCCTGATGTGAGCCTGTAGCCAGCATATACTGCCGGACCATGATCTCGTAGACCGCATCCCCGATATAGGCAAGCGCGGCGCCGTTCAAAAGAAACGGGTCAACACTGCCGGAGGGCAAATGACCCTCCGGCAGATCTGCTTTCAGTATGTTTTCATTTTCCTGCGGGTTCAGGCTCTCTTCCACTTCACGCCCTCTTTGGTATCCTCCAGGATGATACCCATGCCGTTCAGCTGGTCACGGATCGCATCCGCGGTCTTGAAGTCCTTCGCCTTGCGTGCTTCCTGTCTCTTTTGGATCAGTTCCTCGATCTCGGCATCCAGGTTCTCTTCCTTCCTGTCCGTGATCACGCCGAGGACACCGTCGCAGAGCGTGCGGATAACACCAAGGACATACTCGAGATACGCCTTTGTTGAGTTCTCTCCCGCCGTCGTATTGGCAAGGCGGACGATCTCAAAGACTGCGGTCTCGGCGTTGGCAGTGTTATTGTCATCATCCATGGCAGCTTCGAACTCGCGGATATAGCTTTCAACCTTTTCCTTATCCTCAAGCTCCTCTGCACTCATCTCCGTTCCCTGCGCGGACTTCAGAAGATCCTTGAGCTTGTCGGTGCAGTTCAGTATACGTTCGTAGGAAGCCTTGTTCTGCTCCATCAGTTCCTGTGAGAAATTGAGCGGTGTACGGTACTGTGCGCTGAGCATGAACAGACGAAGCACCATGGGATCATACTGTGCGGTAATATCCCTTACCGTAAAGAAGTTGCCGAGCGACTTTGACATCTTCTCGTTATTGATCTTCAAGAAGCCGTTGTGCATCCAGTAATGGCAGAATTCCTTGCCGGAGGAGCACTCGGACTGTGCGATCTCGTTCTCATGGTGCGGGAAGATCAGATCCTCACCGCCGGCATGGATGTCGATCGTCTCGCCGAGGTATTTCTGGCTCATGACTGAGCACTCGATATGCCAGCCCGGACGGCCTTCGCACCACGGTGACTCCCAGAAAGGCTCCCCTTCCTTCTTCGGCTTCCAGAGCACGAAGTCGTTGGCGTTGCGCTTCTGCTCTTCGCCGCTGACCTTGAGGTCTCTCAGGCCGGACATCATCTCATTCATATCCTTATGGCTCAGCTTGCCGTATCCGGGATCTGTCTCGACCGCGAAATACACAGTGCCGTCTTCCGCCACATAGGCATGTCCCTTATCGATCAGCTGCTGGATCATACGGATCATACCGTCGATCTCCTTTGTTGCCTGCGGGTGTGTGGTCGCCGGCTTGATATTCATTGCAGCCATGTCCTTCTTGCATTCTTCAATGTAGCGCTCGGAGATCACTTCGGAACTGACGCCTTCTTCATTTGCTGCCTTGATGATCTTATCATCGACATCGGTGAAGTTGGAGACGTAATTGACGTTGTATCCCTTATATTCCATATAGCGGCGGAAAGTATCGAACACGATCATCGGACGGGCATTGCCGATATGGATCAGGTTGTATACGGTCGGGCCGCATACATACATGCTCAGTTTGCCTTCCTCGATCGGTTTGAATTCGACTTTTCTTCTCTGTAAAGTATCAAATATCTTCATCCTGGTTCTCCTTCGTTTCCCAAATATCCGCTCAGCGGATCTTTATCACTGTACACACCGCATGCGCGGCGATCCCTTCCTGCCTTCCGGTAAAGCCGAGTCCCTCCTCGGTCGTTGCCTTTACACTGACCTGGTCCTCACTGATCCCGAGCACCCCGGCGATCCTTTGCCGCATGGCAGGTATGTGCTCTTTCAGTTTCGGCCGCTGGCAGATCACTGTTGCGTCAATATTGCCCGGCGCATATCCTCTTCCTTTGAGGATCTCACCCACTGCCGCAAGCAGTACGGTCGAATCGGCGCCGAGATACCGGTCGTCTGTATCCGGAAAATGATTTCCGATATCACCTGCCGCGACCGCGCCCAATAGCGCATCCATCACCGCATGCAGCAGCACGTCCGCATCGGAATGTCCGTCAAGTCCCAATTGATACGGGACCTCCACACCTCCGAGGATCAGTTTTCTTCCTTCTGTGAACCGGTGCACGTCATAACCGTGTCCGATACGTATATCCATACGATCGCTCCTTTATCGCAGCACGTGCAGCTGCTGCTGTACACAGCGGACGTCCAAATCAGTCTGGAACGGCAGGATCTCGCCGTCAGTATGGACCGGAAGTCCCCTGTCCACGTGGATATGTGCTTCCCGGCACTGGAACAGCCGCACGCCTCTCCGGCTCTTAAGCCCCTTCCATCGACCGCTGCACAGGACCGGGATCAGCGCAAGCTTGTTCCTTCCGCTTACAACACAGATCTCCAGCATGCCGTCTTTGGGATCCGCATAAGACGCAAAGCGGAAACCGCCGCCTTCAAACGGATGGATATGGGATGAAATGAACAGGATGTTATTGAACTCCACCCTCCTGTCACCGTCCAGGATCACATATCCTCTTGAAGGCCTGGACAGAATAAACTGCCGGGCTCCCTCCAGGACGTAGCTGATCTTGCCGACTGGGTTCCGGCCCTGCTTCATCCTCATCTTTTCCAGTCCGCCGCAGACTGCCGCGTCATATCCGGTTCCGGTGCTGTTGATGAACCGCCGGACAAGGCCGCTCTCGCCGCAGGTAAGTACACCGTAGTCCAGTGCTTCCACCCGCCTGTCCTTTGCAAAACCTCTGATCACACGCACAGGATTGCTGTTGATGCGCATACTCCGCGCAAAGTCATTGCCTGTTCCGGACGGTATATATCCAAGCGTGATCGGAGCCTGCATATTCAGCCCGTTCAGGACTTCATTCATTGTGCCGTCGCCACCGACCGTGATCAGGTCGAACGGCTCCGTACAGGCGCCCGAAAGCTCCCGCGCCTTACGGGCTGCATCCCCGGCTGCTGTCGTGAAAAAGATATCATAAGGAAGGCCGTTTCTGTCCAGAAAGGCCTTCACCCGATTCCATTTCTTTAAGCCCTGCCCTCTGCCGGCATTGGGATTTACAATGAAGTAGTATTTCATGCCATGATTTTATACCACATTGTCACGCTTTTCAACTCAAATCGCCGAAACGCCGTGACTCTGTGTCTGCTCCGATATCCGGTTTTTATTCGTCCAGCAGGTACGGCAGGAAATATGCCGCCTGCTTGTACCACCAGGGCCAGTCGTGATTGACGTCTTCTCCCCAGTAGTCGACCCATATATGAATGCCCAGTTCGCGGAAACGTTCATCCAGGAACCGGGTGCTCCACGGCTCCTCCCAGGCGCCGAGTCCGACACAGACAACGCCTTTATGACGATTGTATTCTTCGATGAACGGATGCCCTGCCGGGAAGTTGGCCATATAATCCGTCGGTGAATTCTGATAGACGACCTCATCCATGTAGTCGCCAAGGAAGAACGAGGCGTTGTATACGCCGCTCAAAGCCATGCAGCGGTCGAAGAGGTCCGGGAAACGCAGATACAGATTGAGTGCATGCGTAGCTCCCATGGAACAGCCGAACGTCATGATTCCCGGATACCCTTCCCATCCGTTTTTCTCGTTTACATAATTCCTTATGAACGGAACCAGTTCCCTTGTAATGTAATCGATCCAGCGTTCATGCAGTCGGATGCGCTGATAAGGATCCCCCTGTTTGTCGCTCCATGTCTCTGCATCGATCGTATCGATCGAAAATACGATGCACTGTCCGCTGTCGATCCAGTCCGCAAAGATGTCGGTCATATGGAAATTTTCAAAATCCCAGAAGCGGCCGTCCTGACAGGGAATAAAAAGGGCCGGTCTTCCTGCATGCCCGTAGATCTTGACCGGCATGGTACGGGAAAGGTTCTCGCTGTACATTTCAAAATAATTCGTTTCCATTTCTTCCGCCTTTCTTAAAGCTCATAAAACAGGGTCTCTATAAAGAACGGGATCTGCCGTTCCCATGAGGCTTCACAATGCGAGCCCCCGGGGACAATGCGGCTGTCCAGATATATGCCTTTTTTGATCAGTCTGCCGCAGATATCGGCATAGAGCCGTTTACTTCTCAAAGAATGCATCTCTTCGGAACCATTGTCCATGTAAAGGACAGTCGGCCCGATCACGGCATCACGGATCAGCTCACGGATATGGGACGGTGAAAAGAGGAGTGACGGCGAGAGCGCCGCGCCGCGGGAAAATACATCGTTGTATTCCAGTACCGCGTAAAGCGTCATCAGTCCGCCCATGGAGCTTCCGCTGATAAAAGTGTGGTCCCGGTCCGGGATCGTCGGAAAACGGGCATCGATATAAGGTTTGAACTCATTGACGAAATAATCCATCGTCAGTTTCCCCCGTCCGGTGATCATCGGTCCCCGCCGGAACTGAAAATCAAACGGCGAATACTCGGACAATCTGCCGCCGCAGGGATCCGTTTCATCATGATGGCTGCATTCCATTGCCGCCACGATGAGCGGGATATGATTTTCTTCAAGGTATTCCCTGATGCCCCAGGACTTGCCGTAAGTGGCGTCCTCATCAAAGAAAAGATTCTGCCCGTCAAACATATATAAAACGGGAAACCGGAGATCGGGATCCTCCTCCGCTTCATCCGGTACATAAATATACGCATTCCGGACCTCATCACCGGTCAGTTCCGGAAGCTCAACTTCCCACTGGTCATACATGATATGCTCTCATCCTTCCTTAGGCAGTTTTCCGGCTGCCTGTCAAGATGCATTATACCACATATCGTTCCAGCAGCGGACACGAACTTGAGAGCATCGTCGTCATCTGCTATAATCAGATGAGGGGGAAAACAGCTATGATCAATCTTTCGTATGATATAGATAAACTTGAGTATCTGATCGCACAGGTCATGCCGGAAGAAGAGGTCCGGCCGTGGATCAGGGCAAACCGCAAGGCTTTCACGGATATGCTGGCATATTACCAGTGTGCAATGAATGAAGTCGAGACCCGTTTCCGCATCTTAAGCACGACGCTGTCACTGGAGTTCGATCACAATCCGATTGAATCGATCCAGACCAGGATCAAAACGACCGAGAGCATGATCGAAAAGATGCAGCGCAGGGGCTTTCCGTTTTCGATCGAAGGCATTGAAAACAATATTTATGATGTTGCCGGCGTACGGGTGGTATGTTCTTTCCCGTCGGATATCTATATGCTTGCCGACGCTTTTCTGCAGCAGGACGATATCCACCTGATCGCACGCAAAGACTATCTCGAAGCGCCGAAGCGCAACGGTTACCGGAGCCTTCACCTGATCGTGGAACTCCCGATATATCTGCATGACCGGAAGAAATATGTGAAAGTCGAGGTTCAGCTCAGAACGATCTCGCAGGACTGGTGGGCGAGCCTTGAGCACAAGATCAAATATAAAAAATCCATCCCGGCCGACGTTTCTGCAGAACTCGGGGAAAAGCTCCTGCACTGTGCAGAGATCGCTGCCCGGCTGGACCATGAGATGGAACTGATCTCCATCAAGGCCGCACTGTATACGGAAGAGCCCCCGCTATGATCAAAGAGGAAGGAATCATCTATGGCATGGTATGACGAAGCCGTTTTTTATCATATTTATCCTTTGGGACTGACCGGTGCACCCGATCAGAACACCTACGAAGAACCTGTTCACAGACTGCGTTCCGTTATTCCCTGGATCGCACACATCCGTGATATCGGCTGCAATGCACTTTATATCGGTCCGCTCTTCGAATCCGTCGGACACGGTTATGAAACGACTGATTACAGGAAACTGGATTCGCGTCTCGGTACAAACGAAGATCTGGCGGAATTTGTCCGTCTCTGTCATGAAGCCGGCATCAGGGTGATCCTGGACGGCGTCTTCAATCATACGGGACGGGACTTCTTCGCGTTCCGTGAGACCCGTGAAAACCGTGAAAACAGCCGTTATCAGCACTGGTACTGCAATGTGAACTTCTGGGGCAACAATTCATTCAGCGACGGTTTTTCCTACGACACCTGGCACGGTTATGACCTGCTTCCCAGACTGAACCTGCGCAATCCAGAAGTACGGGACTATCTGCTCGATACTGTGCGGTTCTGGGTCAGTGAGTTTGATATCGACGGTCTTCGGCTGGATGCGGCGGATGTCCTGGACTTTGAGTTCATGCGAAGCCTGCGGGAACTGACCGATACTCTCAAGGCAGATTTCTGGCTGATGGGCGAAGTGATCCACGGCGACTACGCGCGCTGGGCCAATGAGCAGACTCTGCACTCCGTGACCAACTACCATCTGCACAAGGCGCTCTACAGCGGACACAACGATCACAACTACTTTGAGATCGCACATACGGTCCGCCGGCAGATCGACATGGGGATCACCCGAAATATCCGTCTCTACAGTTTTGTCGATAACCACGACGTTGAAAGGATCCATACCAAACTCCGCGAGAAGGCGCATTTTCTGCCTGTCCATATCCTGCTTTATACGCTGCCCGGCATCCCGTCAGTTTATTACGGTTCCGAATTTGCGATCGACGGACACAAAGAGCGTTATTCCGATGCTTCCTTACGTCCCTGTCTTGATCTTCAGGAACTGAAAAGCCGGCAGGATACGCCTGTCACGCTTATCACCAGACTCGGTCAGATCCATGCGGCGCTGCCGGATCTGTGGTACGGCGACTACCGGGAACTCAGCCTGACTACGACCGCATATGCGTTTGCGAGAGGCGGTGTGATCGTCACGGTCAACAATGCCGGTGAACCGGCGTATTTTGACCTCGGCACGGGAGACGGCGAATACACCGGCATGCTGAACGGCGGGAAGGTGAAGACAGAATACGGCAGGCTGCGGGTCTCTGTTCCCGCAAACAGCGGCGAGATCTGGGCTGTTCAGGCGTCTGACCAAAAAATACCTGATCCTGAAAACAAATGAACAAATTCATCTTCGGTTTTGCATATCGTCCGGATCTGTAATATAATACCAGGTAAATGCTGACCGTTACGGTCACATCTGCCCCCGCAATGCAACAATGTTTCATGAAGGAGTAATACCATGGCAAATTTCGTATACATCTCCCCTAACTTCCCGGATAACCACTGGAATTTCTGCCGCCGCCTGCTGGAAAACGGCATGAATGTCCTCGGTATCGGTGACTGCCCCTATGACCAGCTGAGCGGAGAACTGAAGGCTTCCCTTACAGAATATTACAAGGTCTCTTCCCTTGAAAACTACGATGAAGTCTACCGTGCCGTTGCGTTCTTTATCCACAAGTACGGCCGTATCGATTATCTCGAGTCCAACAACGAGTACTGGCTCGAACGGGATGCTCATCTCCGTCAGGAGTTCCATATCACAACCGGCTTCCAACCGGAGGACATGCCTCCTGTCAAGTTCAAGTCCAAGATGAAGAAAAGCTACGAAAAGGCCGGTATCCCCGTTGCACGTTTCCATATCGTAAAGGACCGCAAAGGCTGCCTTTCCTTTATTAAGAAAGTCGGCTGGCCGGTCATCGTAAAGCCGGATAACGGCGTCGGTGCGACCAGGACTTACCGCCTCAGCAATGAAGCTGATCTGGAGGAATTCTTTGAAACAAAAGATGATACCCTCTACATCATGGAAGAGTACATTGACGGTACGATCAATTCCTATGACGCGATCGTCAACGGTGACGGTGAGCCTATCTTTGAAACGGGCAATGTCACCCTCAGCAACCTGATGGACATCGTCAATAACGAAGACAGCGTTGCACTTTACATCCGCGACAAGCTGCCGGAGGATCTTCGGACGATGGGCCGCGCCGCTCTCAAGGCTTTCGGAGTCAGAAAACGCTTTGTCCACTTCGAGTTCTTCCGACTCAACTCCGACCAGCACATCGGTAAAAAGGGAGAACTGACTGCCCTTGAAGTCAACATGCGCCCGAGCGGCGGTATCAGCCCCAGCATGATGAACTATGCCAACAGCACGGATGTCTACAAGATCTGGGCAGATATGATTGCATTTGACAAAACGGATAAGGCGACCGGTGACCGCAGCATCTGTATCTTTGCCGGACGCCGCGACAGACGTGACTATGTCATGAGCCGGGAGGATGTTCTCAGAGAGTATGCGGATCATATGCGTGAGGAAGGCCGGGTAGATCCGGCACTTGCCACGGATATGGGCGACTACATGTTCATCGCCTGCTTTGACACGATCAAAGAAGTCAATGCTTTCCTGAAGAACGTCATGAAAGAAAAACCGGCC
>JAFPHE010000134.1 GCA_017388745.1 Lachnospiraceae bacterium
CGTCATCGATCTTCAGCTCTTCCAGCAGGCCTTCATCCTCCGGATCGATCTGTCCGCTGTCGGTATCCAGTTCTTCAAATCTAATATCTTTCATCACTTAAAACTGTCTGGCTGTAAACTGTGCCGCACTTTGCTTTCCGGCTTTGCGGCATCCATGGTGCTGTTTCCTGCCGTGTTTATCAGAGGTCTATCACAAGTCCGACCGGTGCGTGATCCGATCCGAGTACGTCCCCGTAGATCACAGCTTCCCTGATCTTATCCTTAAGCTCATCCGATACGATGAAATAATCGATGCGCCAGCCTGTGTTCCTGGCTCTCGCATTCATACGGTATGACCACCAGCTGTACTCTTCCTTTTCCGGATACAGGTAACGGAAGGTATCCGTAAACCCTGCTGCGAGAAGCTGTGACATCTTTGCACGCTCTTCGTCCGTGAAGCCGGCATTGTTGTGGTTGGTCTTGTCATTTTTCAGATCGATCGGTTCATGCGCTACGTTGAGGTCTCCGCAGTAGACGACCGGTTTTTTCTTCTTCAGTTCCGTAACATAGTGTCTCCAGGCGTCTTCCCACTCCATCCTGTACGGAAGCCTCTGAAGTTCGTTCTGGGCGTTGGGCACATACACCGTCAGGAGGTAGTGATCCTCAAACTCGAGGCAGACCGAACGGCCTTCGTGATTATGTTCCGCATCCGGCAGACCGATCGTTACGGAAACCGGTTCCTGTTTTGTGAAAATCGCGGTGCCGGAATAACCCTTCTTTTCCGCATAGTCCCAGTACTGGTGATACCCGGGCAGATTGAGATCGATCTGGCCTGCCTGAAGCTTCGTCTCCTGCAGACAGAACGCATCCGCATCCGCTGCATTGAAAAAGTCCATGAATCCTTTATTCATAACCGCCCTGAGGCCGTTGACATTCCATGATACATATTTTTTCATCGGGGTCCGTCTCCTTTACGAACACTCAGGTCAGAGAACCTTTATAGTAATTTCTGGCGTACGACTCGTCATAAAACAGTCTGCCGGGATTCGTCAGGACAAGCTGGCCCGCCGCATCATGCTCCGCGATCGCCGTCTGACAGTTATACAGCACGCCCGGCTTATGGAAATAGTCATCCTTATCCTCGTAAAACCTCGAAAGCAGACAGCGCAGCGTAAAGCCGTGCGTCACGATCAGAACAGTCTTGTCTTTCAGATCTTCTCTTGCGCAGATGTCGTTAAGGAAATCCTGGCTCCGTCGGATGACATTTTTCGGATCTTCGGCTCCTACAGGCATATATGTTCCGCCGAGTCCGACAAAAAACTCACGGAACAGTTCCCGGTTCGGGCCCATAGTCCCCTCGCTTCCGTCCTGTCCTTCCCACTCGCCGAACGCTATCTCCATCAGGCGGTCATCCAGAATGATCCTCGAACCGCCTTCAATAAAATGGCGGTTGCGCGCGACGACCAGGGCTGCCGTTTCCTGTGCGCGGACCAGGGGGCTGGAAAAGCAGACGTCAATCGGTATGTCCTTCATACCGTCGCCCGCAAGCGCGGCGATCTTCATCCCGTTCAGGTTGAGATGAATATCTGTTCTTCCCTGTATGCGGTGTTCTTTATTCCAGTCTGTCTCGGAATGCCGCATGATATATAGTTTCATCCTCTGCTCCTCAGAAAACAGATACTGACCGGAAAAGCCGGCCAGTATCCATTATACATGAATCGATTCAAAATTTATACTGTCTTCCGGACAGTTTCCGAAAGATATTCAGCCTTTTTCTGCCCTAAGCTCAATTCGCCTGGCGGAACGCTTCCCGCAGGCAAGTGTAAAACAGACAGGGCCGCCGCTTCGGGCGGCAGCCCCGTGAAAGGTCTTTCGGTTATGTCTTTTTTTAATAGCGGCCGAGGCTTCCGGCGTCGCGCGGCTGCTCTGCAAACGCTTCGTCCCTTCCGGGCAGGACCGCGTTCAGGATGATCCCGACAAAGGATGCGACTGCAAGACCGGTCAGACCGATGGTCGCGTTGCCTGCCTGGATCTGGATGGCGCCGCCATCGAGACCGTAGTTGATGCCGATGGAGAGCACCAGGATCAGCGCTGCGATGATGATATTTCTCGTATTGGAGAAATCTACATTGTTCTCAACAACGTTTCTGACACCGATTGCTGAGATCATACCGTAAAGGATCAGGGATACGCCGCCGATCGTCGCTGCAGGCATGGCATGGATCAGTTCCGCAAACTTCGGGCAGAAAGAGATGATAATGGAGAACACTGCCGCGAGGCGGATAACTCTCGGATCATAGACCTTGGTCAGAGCCAGGACACCGGTATTCTCACCGTAAGTTGTATTGGCAGGTGCACCGAACAGTGCCGCGATCGCAGTACCGATACCGTCACCGATCAGCGTACGGTGCAGGCCGGGATCTTCGATGAAGTTCTGTCCGACAGTGGAGCCGATCGCGGAGATGTCGCCTACATGCTCCATCATGGTCGCAAAGGAGATCGGAATGATCGTCACCGCCGCAGTCAGCAGAAGGTTGGTATTGAGATCGCCGCCGGTGAAGATCGAGAACACCGTGTTCTGATACTTGACGGGAAGACCGATCCAGGCTGCTTCACGCACACCGGTAAAGTCAACATTGCCTGTCAGGGCAGCGACCAGATAGGAAGCGACAACGCCGAGCAGGATCGGAACGATCTTGACCATGCCCCTGCCCCAGAGGTTGCAGACGATAACGACTACGATCGCAACCAGTGCGATGAACCAGTTCTGGGTACAGTTCTGGATCGCGGAAGAAGAAAGGCAGAGACCGATCGCAATGATGATCGGACCGGTAACGACCGGCGGGAAGAACCGCACGACCCTCTTGGAACCGTAAACCTTGCAGAACAGTGCCAGTACGGCATAAAGAAGACCTGCGCAGGCCACACCGAAGCAGGCATACGGCAGAAGCTCGGCTTCACCGTTGGGCGCGATGGCAAAGTAACCGCCGAGGAATGCGAAGGACGATCCGAGGAATACAGGGATCTTCTTCTTGGTCACAAGGTGGCAGAAAAGCGTGGCAAGTCCCGCAAAAAACAGCGTCGTCTGCACGCTCAGTCCGGTCAGCGTCGGGACAAGCACGGTCGCGCCGAACATCGCAAACAGATGCTGCAGACCGAGCACAAGCATTTTGGGCGTACCGAGCGTCCTTGCATCTCTGATTGGTTCCTGATTATTCATAAATACCCCTCCTGAAAAACTGCTGCCGAACTTACGGATCAGCGTCTGTATAAAAAGAAGGTGACTGCTGATGCGGTCACCTTTGAATCAAAAAATATGAATAGTAATAAATGATTCCTGAAGCTTATGGATCAAAATGATATTGAGCATCTCCCATCCTCCCGAATACATTTATCTCAAAAAGATTACCAAAGAAATCGGGAAAATGCAAGTACTAATTCCATGGTTCACTGTGTTATCGGAAAGCCGCATAACGGCTTCGCTTCCATTCTGCCTACATCTAAAAAGTATCATCATGTCCCCGTCAGCAGGACTCAGCACTCAGACTTTAATTGAAGCCGAAATAGCTGTTGATACCGGCAAGCAGTCCTTCCGCTTCCAGATCGAGGCGGCCGTCCGAATGGTCAGAACACTGATTGCCCAGTTCGATATCCACGGACGGGATCGTGCTGTAGGAAGTCTGTGTCAGATCCGTGTCGAGCGGGTTGGAACCCCATACCTTGATGCCCTTTGCGGAAAGCCCGCCGATCAGTGCATTGCCGAGAGCCTCATGCATCTGCCAGTGGCTTGCGACAGGCTCCATCTGCTTGAGCCTGTCAGGCACGGACATGTAATAAACGCCCTTGTCATAACTTAATCCGTCGCCGTCCCAGTGAAGCGCGATGTGGCAGTCTGCCGTATTGTTGGAGATCACGGTACGGGCAATGTTGTCAAGCTGTACGTCCTCACCGTCCCGGATCATCAGTACGTCGTACCCTGACTGAAGGAGCTTCTCCTTCAGGATCTGTGCCATGCGGAGCGTTACCGCGCGCTCAGGCGTGCCGTCTTTGAAACTCATGCCGGACGAAACGGCTGTCGCGGTGATCGATCCCGCAGCAGTCGAACCTCCGGTCACCTTGGGCGTCTGGTCCGGATGGCAGTAAGTCCTGACGCTCTCTCCGCCCCTGGTACCGTGTCCCGCGTTGACCGCAATGATCCTGTTTTTACGATTTGCAAAAGCAGTATACATCACTGCCGTGCCGGAATTGATCTTGGAAAAGCCCGCATACTGCCATGAGGCATTGAGGCCGATCAGATCCCCGTTCTTATAACCGTTCTTCGTAACGATCTCCCCGGATGCCGCAAAAGCAGTCTCCGTGGCCGCGGCCGGTGCCGCTGTCACTGTACTCTGCGTTTCCTGACCGGCGGTCGTATATGCCGTGCCCGGCGCCTCGGAGATCTCCGGGATCTGCACGGGTCCGCTGTTTTCACCTGCTGAAGCCGGCTGCTTCACGCCCGGAGCATAGATCACGCCCGAAGGCGCAGCCAGTACCGCGACCCTGCCCTGCCCGATAGTTCCGGCAAGCAGGATTGCCAAAGCTGCTGTTATCAGAAAATTGCATCTTTTCATACCTTTGTCCTTTCGATCCGTATGCCATTTGCGCTGCCGGTCCGTAAGGTCAGTGCCCTAACAGCGTAAACCAGATCAGTACGATCACGCCGAGCGCGATCCGGTAATA
>JAFPHE010000023.1 GCA_017388745.1 Lachnospiraceae bacterium
ACAGGTATCATCGTCATGCCTGCCCCGCTGTTTTTGTTTCTGCGTCCGTGATCCGATCGCCGCGGATCAGTCTGAGACGCAGTTCCTCGACCGCATCTCTTCTCAGGTCGTTGATGACCCGGACAGGGACGAAGCAGTTTTCCTCAAGCAGGATCTTCAGCTCTTTCAGTTCAAAGTCCGTACCGCCGAATCGCGCGGCCTTATCCCTGACGTCTTCTTCGGTCAGCGGCCGGTTTGCCGCTTCCCCCGCAATAAAGTCCGAACAGACAGTCACTTCCTCCGTTCCGCCTGCTGCATGCCGCAGTTTCATGATGATCGGCCGGTCTCTCCGGATGATGATCTCGCCCGTGACCGCGACCTTCATATCATTGTCGATGTATCTTCGCTTAATGTCGCTGATCAGCCTGTCGTTGTGGATCCTGAGCTCCGGCTTTTCGATAAGCGTGATCATCCCGGCTCCTTTATGCCCGTCGAGATACCCGTCGGTCATGCCGCCGCGTTCAAATCCCTCCAAAAGGATCTGCCGGTCGCTTTCTTCAATCAGGAGTTTCTTCAGTCCTTCAGCGACGGGACTGCCCGCTTCCGCCGTATCCTGCATGGCAAGATCGAGATACTTGCGGTAAACGCTCGTCACGGCAGCCACATAGACCGGCGACTTCATGCGTCCTTCGATCTTGAAGGAAAAAACGCCCGCTTCGATCATTTCCCTGAGTCTTGAAACCGTGCAGAGATCCTTCATAGAAAGCAGATATTTTTCGTCCTGCCGGCTGAGATACCTGCCGTTTTCATCCAGTAAAGCATACGGCAGTCTGCAGGTGCCGGCGCACCGCCCGCGGTTCCCGGAGCGACCCCCGATCATGGAGCTCATCAGGCACTGTCCGCTGTAGGCATAGCAAAGGGCGCCGTGCGCGAAGACTTCGATCTCCATGCCGGTCGCATCGAAGATCCGCCGGATCTCCTTAAGTGACAGTTCCCGGGCAAGTACGACCCTGTCCGCACCGGCATCCCTGAGGCGAGACGCATAACGCGGTCCCGTTACAGCCGCCTGTGTGCTGATATGCAGTGAAAGATCCGGAAAATGCTCACGCACCCGTTTCATGACTCCGGCGTCCTGTACGATGACGCCGTCCAGGCCAGCCCGGACATAAGGCTCGAGGTATTCCTCCAGCCCCTTCATCTCTTTTTCCTTCATCAGGGTATTGAGGGTCATAAAGACGCGGACGCCGCGCAGTCTGCAGTACCCGATCGCCTGCATCAGCATGTCCGGCCCTTCCCCGGGCACCGCGGAACTTTCCGCATAAGCACGCGCTGAAAAGAGCGGACCGCCCATATAGATGGCATCCGCTCCTGCATTGACTGCTGCCCTGGCCGCATCAAACGAGCCTGCCGGAGCCAGCAGTTCTGTATGAGATCGTTTTCTGATCGGCTGCATACTCATCCGGTTCAGCTCCGGGAACTTCCCTGTTCACCTTTCAGTTCTTCATAACGGCTCTTCCACTCTTCGACACGGCGCTCGAGCACGTCCTGCTGCTTCAGGGCATTTTCCAGTTTCAGCTTCATGCTGACAAGGTCATGTCTGGCTGTATAGAGTTCGTTTTCCATGGAAGCCGCCTCGTCCTTATATCTGTCAGCCTCTTCTCTTACCTTGAAATACTCGTCTGCAAGGTTCAGGTTGAGCAGAAGTTCCCTGTACTCAGGATCCATGTTTTTGTAGCCTGCCGTTCCGCGCACTTCCACCAGCTTGCTGTTGAGGAGTGCCGCTACACGCTGCAGATGCTCCGCATCCGCGCCTGCAAGACTGTATACTTTTCCTCCGATCAGGACATCGGTGCTTACCGCTTTTTCCGTATTATCAGACGTTCTGGTCATAGTTTTGTCTCCTTCAGGGTCATCTGTCCCAAATATTCGATTCCCAGATGGGCATATGCCGCTTCCGTCGCAACGCGTCCTTTCGGAGTGCGCTGGATCAGGCCGTTCATCAGCAGGTACGGCTCGATCACATCCGCAAGCGTGCCGGCGTCCTCGCTCATCGCCGCAGCGATCGTATCGATGCCGACCGGTCCTCCCTTGAACTTGCCGATGATCGTCAGCAGATACTCACGGTCATTCTGGTCCAGGCCCAGCTTGTCGACATCAAGGATATCCAGCGCATAGTCCGCCACTTCCCGGGTGATATCGCCCTCATACTTGACCTGGGCGAAATCACGCACACGCTTTAAAAGACGGTTTGCCAGACGCGGCGTCCCCCTGCTTCTACGTGCGATCCTGCGGGCTCCCTCATCGTCGATCTTCACTCCCAGTACACCGGCGGAACGTTCAACGATGGTCATCAGCTCATTCGTGGAATAAAACTCCATCTTCTCCACGATGCCGAACCGGTCTCTTAACGGCGCTGTCAGCAGGCCTGCCCTCGTCGTGGCGCCCACGAGCGTAAAATGCGGCAGATCCAGCCGGACCGAACGCGCGGAAGCTTCCTTTCCGAGCATAATGTCGATGGCAAAGTCTTCCATTGCCGGATACAGCACTTCCTCCACCTGACGGTTCAGACGGTGTATCTCGTCAATAAACAGGACATCGCCCTCCTGAAGATTGTTGAGGATCGCGGCAAGTTCGCCCGGCTTTTCGATCGCCGGTCCGCTCGTCACTTTCATATTGACGCCCATCTCATTAGCAATGATGCCCGCAAGAGTTGTCTTGCCGAGTCCGGGCGGCCCGTAAAAAAGCACATGATCCATGGACTCCCCGCGTTCTTTGGCCGCGCGGATATAGACCTTCATCATCTCACGGATACGTTCCTGCCCGATATACTCATCCAGCCTCTGCGGCCGGAGGGTGGTCTCCAGGACCGTATCCTCTTTCGTAATACCTGTATTGATCAGTCTTCCCACTGTGTGGGTCCCTCCTTTTTGCGGCTGCCTGCCGCGCCGGAAGCATGGATGTCCGCTTCACGCACGCTGGCTTTGCCGCCTGTCACTTCGTACTGTCCAGGAAAGACTTCAATGCCTCATTCTGGTTATTGGTTGCGTAAATGAATCCGCACTGCCGTTTGGGGATCGGTTCCTTCAGGGGGATCCGTACCAGTGTGCCGTCATGCAGCTCCTGCAGAACGAATTCTTTCTCCACATTGGCGATTCCCATGCCGACCTTGGCAAAATCGATCAGAAGGTCCATCGTAGTGACTTCCATGATCTTCATCGGTTCCCTGCCGATGCCTTTGAAGTATTCATCCACATGCTTTCTGGTATCATTGTCCTTGAAAAGCATCAGGAAATTGGCTTCTTCAAGAAGATCGACATCCTCTCCGTAGACGGTCTTCAGATTCTTCAGATAATCAGGCGTACAGACGAAGATATCCTCCACGTCCATGACCTTTTTGAATTCCATGCCCTTCCGGGGATGATTGACGACTACGATACCGAGGTCCAGTGCGCCTTTCTCGACCCTTTCGATCGTCGGCGCGGACGGGTTGTTCTCGATCGTCACTTTGGTATAGGGATAATCACGGAAATAATCCTTCAGATAAGGCATCAGGATATACTTGGAAAGCGTCGTTGACGCCCCCATCTTCAGCTGCCCGATGTTGAAATCGCGCATCTGCCGTATCTCGCGTTCACCCTTTTCAATATAGCCGAACGCATCTTTGAGACGCGCATACAGGACCTCTCCCTCGGGCGTCAGCGCGACGCCCCTGGAACTGCGCTTCAGCAGTTTCGTACCAAGGCCCGCCTCCAGCTTGGAAAGAGATTTGGATATTGCCGGCTGGCTTATGCTCAGCTTCCGGGCCGCCCGGGAAATATTGCTTTCAGAAGCCACTTCATAAAACACTCTGTACGAGGTAAGCGAAATCTCCATAACTGTCACCTCTTCGTTTTGTCTGTTCCATCCGTTTATTTCAATGTCTGCAGCAGGCTGCACACGTATTTTCTGGTCTCTTCTTCTCCGCCCCGGTCCGCGAATGTAAGCTCACCGTATGGAGTCCCCTTGTATTCCCGGTAAAAAAGCGGTGTAAACACCGGGGACGGCTGCGGGACGAAACGTCCCTGCTTCTTCTGGTAACAGGTTCTGGCGGTCGCCTGTTTTCTGGCTTTCCTGTCCACAAACTCTCCGACGGACTTATGGACCGCACAGTCTTCCGCAGGCAGGTAATAATAATTCTTATAATCCACGAAGAAGTATTTCAGTTCCCCTTCATAAAGCGGTACGGCAAGGTTCAGTTCCTCCGGATCTTCTTCGCTGACGCTTAAAGTATACTCCGGAGTTTCCCTGTATATGCCTTTCGGAAGCGGACAATGCAGCCTCGCATGGATATCCCAGACACCGTCTTCCACGATGCTTTCCGTGATGTCAAAACCGCCGGTAAAAAGACTGTCGTAACCGAGGACCTGCATGATCATCGGCATATCGGCGATATCCTCCGCGTTATGCAGAAGAAGCGTATCCATGAGATGCGCCTTCAGTTTCGCATTGAGCGGCGTATCTTCGAGGCTTCCCGGTATCATGGCGTTCATCCGGAGATACTCCTCGTAAACATAGATCAGTTCTCCGCCATTGTAGCGGTCTTCCCGCCGGATACCGCAGAACTGTTCGACAGTCTTCAGTCTGCAGTCGCACAGTCCCGAAAGCGCCTTGTACGGACGCACCTTTTTCAGAAGATCCATGCTGATCATACCGGAAAAGCTGTAGCCCAGTGAATACTGCCTGATGCAGTTCTGCAGGAACGGGATGTCGAAGCCGTCTCCGTTGTAGCTGACAAGGACCACCCTGCCGTTTTTCTTTTTTTCGCCGAGCAGGTCAAAAAAAGCCCTGAGCAAAGCTTCCTCATCCGCAGGACTCTCCGCGAAAAACTGTTTCAGGCACCAGCTGCCGTCTTCATAGGTCACTGCACCGATCAGGTACAATGCGGCTGTCGACGCTTTCAGCCCGGTCGTCTCAATGTCAAAAAAGACGATGCGCTCTTTCGGCGCCAGCAGATCAAAATCATATACAGGCCTGATGTCAAGTTTTCTGTCAATCGATATCATTGAAATAAACCGAGTATTCCGTTCCGCGGGATTCATTATATGCCCGTATCATTGCTTCACCGTCTTCCCTGCCCAGAACGAATGCGGCAGTGCACATCGCATCGCAGCAGGCCGAAGAAGGTCCGGTGACGGTGACGGAAAAAAGTCCGTTCTGTACCGGCATGCCGGTCACAGGATCCAGGATATGGTGATAGGTCACGCCGTCTTTTTCAAAACATCTCTCGTAGATCCCCGCCGTGACAGCGGAGCAGTCCTCCAGCTCCAGCACCTGCCCGTAGCCGTCATCGCTCCTGGGGTCGCGGATCGCAATGCGGAAAGGATTTCCGTCAGGCTTTTTCCCGATACACTGGACATTTCCTCCGAGATTGATGATCGCAGAGCTCACGCCATGTTCCAGCATGGTTTCTTTGATCCGGTCCGCGATAAATCCTTTTGCTACCGCACCGACATCGATGCGCGCCCTCGCGTCATCTGCGACGAATACCGCCGGGTCCTTCTCCACGTGCCATCCGCCGCCTGCCACTTCGCCGAGTGCCTTTTTAAGATCCTCCGCAGCCGGAACTTCCTTCTTTTCCTTAAAATCCCAGAGCAGTGTCACCGGCCTGATCGCGGGCTCCAGCGCACCGCCGCTTAAGGTCCTGAACTCTGCCGCCGTCTCGAGGAGAGCTTCTGTCTCAGGATCGATCTCCACACGATCCGAAATCCTGTGGTTGATCCGGTAGAGATCGGAATCTTCTTTGTTGTAATCAAGGAGCGCATCATAGGATCCGAGCGCTTCCATTGCGGCATCCATTGCTTCTTCTCCGCCGCCTGCATAGATCGTAAGTTCGCAGAATGTATCCAGCAGAAACGTATCCCTCGTCATGGGATAAGTGTCTGTCTTCGCTCCTTTTCCCGCGGCGGGCGTGCAGCCGCTGATACAGAAGCTGCAGACTGCGGCAGCTGCAAGGATAAGCAGACTGATAAGCCGACGATCATTCCGGTGAGATCCGGATTTGGGCGTCAGCCGGCAGCGACGGTCTTTTCTTCCTTTTTTTTCTGTCAAGAGCATTACATCCGTATCGTTTTCAGCGCCGCTTTCAGGATCTCTTCCGTCGTCATTTCCTCTGTCAGGACTACAGCGCCGACCGCCCTGCCCGCTTCCATGCGGGTATAGCCGAGCATGGTCAGTGCATCGATTGCTTCTGCCATCGGTCCCGCGGCTCCGCCGGCAGTTCCTGCAACGCTGCCCCTCAGATCAGAAGAAAGATCACCCGAGTATGCACCTTTGAGCGATCCGATCTTGTCTTTCAGATCCAGGATCACTCGTTCAGCGGTCTTTTTGCCGATACCCTGCGCGGACGAGATCGCCTTCGCATCTCCGGTCATGATCGCCATGCGCAGGTCATCCGGCTTCAGTGCGGAAAGGATCGCAAGCGCGCCTTTCGGTCCGATACCGTTCACGCTGATCAGCTGCGTGAACATTTCCCGGTCTTCCCTGTACAAAAAGCCAAAGAGGCTCTGATCGTCCTCTTTGACTGAATAATACGTATAGATCCGCACTTCCGTGCCGACCGCCGGAAGCTCTCCGAGCACGGTTGCAGGGACCCAGATCCCATAGCCGACACCCGCTGCCTCCACGACGATCATGCCGTCCATGATCTCGCTCAGCGTGCCATGTATATACTGTATCATAGAACCACCTGTCAGATCGTTCACATATCGATAGTTTCAGATTCGCCGTATACTGTTCCTGCTCCGCTCATCAGTACGGCGGAACCGGTGTCGGACGTGCGGGATCAAAGATCGCGGATACGTCGTCAAACAGGTCTTTCATACGCCCCTTGCCCTGGCTGATGTCGATCCACATGTTGTAGCCGTCCAGCGCGCGTCTTCCCTGGCGCAGATAGTCGTCTCCGACCTGCACCCAGTACTGGGAGGAATCGACATTTGCAAAATAACGGAATCCCTTCTCATAAAGATAGTTGAAGCGCTCGTTCGAGTGCGTATAGTTATGCCAGTCGGCAACATCCGCACCCTTCGGGTAGATGATGATGTCACAGCCTTCGCCGGTCGCTTCCTGTATCAGGGAATCCACGTTCTTTTCCCAGCGGTTGGTGTCCGTACGGAAGCTGGTCATGTCGATCGTGCCCATGTCACGATGGCCCCAGCTGTGGGATGAAAGCTCATAACCGTCATCAACCAGCGCCTTCAGGACTTTTACCGCTTCTTTGCGGTCTTCTTCGATATTCGGGTTGGGCGTCATGGCTGAACCGTATCCGACTGCATTCTTATCAAATCCGGGCTCATAGGTCTCGTCCGTACGATATCCGAGGATACCGTTGTAGCCGGTAAACGCAATGATCGCCTTGGATCCGTGATAGGAAAAATCCGGATGTTCATCGATGAAATGGTCGAGGATCGGAACCAGGTCATAGTCGCCCACGTCCTCCGTTCCGTCGGTCTTGATGATATGGGTCGTCGGGCGTCCGTCCTCACCGATGATCATCTTGTCGGCAAAACCTCCGCCGACCATGTACTCGTAATAGCAGACGTCATCTTCGGACATGACCATGCCCTTCTTGCCCGGCGGAAGCATGATGTCCTGCTCGACCATCTTCTCTGTGCCGTCGGACTGCTTTTCGATGCGTGCCATATCATGCATGCCGACCAGGACAAAGCCCTTGTCATAGAATGCCTGCAGCATCCTCTCAAACTCCGGAATCGTAGTCATCAGGCTGTTGTAGCCGTCTGCCTGTTTGCCCCATTTGGAAGCGTCCAGCGCATTTGCGGGATCAGGCATCAGGATGTGGAAGAACACATGCGTGATCTCATGCAGATCCTGGCGTACCAGAGTCGTTTTGATCTCCTCATATTCCGCCACGGCCATCTGGGCTTCTTCGTTGTTCTCGTAATCCGTCTCGTTCTTTAAGAGTTCTATCGCGCCGTCATAGTCATACTGGGTCGCGAGCATTGCCGCCTTTTCTATCACCACATCCGGTGCGTCAGTCTCAGGTTCGGCAGCGATCGATTCTTCGATGGATTCCTCGATGCTCTCTTCTACGGAGACGCTTTCTTCAATAGATGCCTTCTCGGAAGCTTTGACGGAACCGCGCTTTGCAAGTGCGCGGATGCCGAAGATCAGCAGGATCAGGGCAATGAGCGCTGCGGCAAGCACTGCGATCATGCGCGGATCGAGACTTCCGTCGTCCGGTATCATTCCGCGGAAGGATCCTCTCCCGGCACCGCTTTCGCGTCTGTCTGCCGTATCCTCTGTGTTTCTTCTGCGGGAACGCGCGTTCTCTCCCGTCTCTGTGCTGCGTCTTCTGGACCTGCCGGTCTCAGAAGCACCCTCATCCTGCCTGCGGGACCGGGATGCCGTTTCATTCCCACCCGGGATATCGCCTCTGCGAGGCCATTCCTCTCCGCCGCTCCCGCTTACACGGCTGCGGCGCGGCCATTCTTCACCAGTGCTCTGTTCCACACGGCTGCGGCGCGGCCACTCTTCTCCCGTGCTCTGTTCGACACGGTTACGGCGCGGCCACTCTTCTCCCGTGCTCTGTTCGACACGGTTACGGCGCGGCCACTCTTCCCGCGTGTTTTGTTCCATGCGGCTCCGGCGCGGCCATTCATCTTCAGCATATCCTGCCTGTCGTCTGCTGCCGGTCATATCAAAGCTGTCAGCCGTTTCACGACGCTTGTTTCTTTCCGGTATTTCCGCAGAATCAAAAGCGTCGGGGATCTCGCCCTCATCCTTCTGACTCTGCAGATCCTCTATACTCTGAAACAGCTCAGATGAGAACCGGGCTGTCCTTCTCGCCGCGCCCTCTTTACCTGAGCTGCCTACTGCTTTATGCATCCTTCTTCTTCGTTCCTCGGAAGACATTGACATAGTTGTTTATACTCCATGAATTAAAATTATAATATGAGCCTATCATACCATAACAACGGGAAATATGCCATTGACTTTAAAAACTTTATGTAGTAAAGTTTAGTATATTAAAGTGAAAAAAATTTACAGCATGAAAGGTTCCTTGTTCATGCGCTTCTGACCGCCCCGGGCATTCCGGGCGCCGCTTTAAATTTTGACACGAAAGGAACATGACCATGAATCCCAAATTACAGACACCCGAAGTCGACCACCTCTTTGATGCCATCCTTCAGCTCAAAAACCGCGAGGAATGCTATAGGCTGTTCTCTGACGTATGCACGATCAAAGAGCTTCTTGCCATGGCACAGCGCTACGAAGTCGCCATGATGCTGACACAGAAAATGACCTATCTGGACATTGCCGACAAGACCGGAGCATCAACGGCCACGATCAGCCGCGTAAACCGCTCCCTCACCTACGGCGAAGACGGATATATGCTCGTCTTTGAACGTCTCGGCATCCCGATGCCCGCGGAAAGGTCAAAATAAACTCCGGCAGGAAAGACCGGGATCTCCTGTTCCGCACAGCCGGAAGCTCCATATACAGTTTTATACCATCTTTGATCATTGACAGCAAATGAACCTTCGGACACGGATCAACCGTGTCCTCCGGTCCGTTTTGCTGTTTTTTATTCTTCTGACGGCTCAACGCTTTTCTGCGTTCTTATCCCAAGCATGTTCTGTGCTTCTACCGGATCGATCTCCTCCACCGCCGCGAGTTTGCGGTTGATCAGATCTGTTCTGTGCTGAAGGTCGTCGGTCGCCTTTTTTGCAAGGTCGATGCGTGAACCCGCAGTCTCAATCAGTTTGCTCAGGGTCCCGTACTGTGTCTTGATCGCCGCGAGCAGTTTCAGGATGTTTCTCGAATCCTTGTTGACCGCCATATACCGGAAACCAATGCTCAGTGAATTGAGCAGCGCCGTGATCGTCGTCGGCCCGCTGACGACCACATGATACCGGGTCCTGCAGTCTTCTGCGAGGCCGGGGATCCTTAAGACTTCCGCGTAGAGAGACTCCGTCGGCAGGAACATGATGCCGAAGTCTGTCGTATTCGGTGGGTCGAGGTACTTTTCCTGTATGTCTTTCGCATCGAGCCTGACGCGCTGTTCGAGCTCTCTCACCGCTTTCTGAAGTTCCTCCGGATCATTCCGCTCCGAAGCGCTCCGGATCCTGCTGTAAGCCGCATCCGGGAACTTGGAATCAACAGGGAGATACATAAATTCACCCGCGATCTCTTTGTCCGGGATCCGTACGGCAAACTCGACTGCGTCCCGGTTTGCTCCGCTGCTTGTCTTCGTGACGACATTTTTATCATACATCGAAGGCGCAAGCACATCCGCGAGGATGTTTTCAAGCTGCATCTCGCCGTAAATGCCGCGGGTCTTGACATTCGTCAGAGTCCGGTTCAGAGAGTTGACGCCCGTCTCGAGCTTTGAAAGTTCTCCCAGGGAAACATAGAGACGGTTCAGCTGCTCACCCACCGTCTTAAAGGAAGCATCCAGACGCTCATTCAGAGCCGTGTCCAGTTTCTGGTTGATGCCGGTCTGGATCTCGCGGATGCTCTGCTGATTGGATGCCTGCATATCCTGAAGGCTCTGCCGGTTGGAAGCCTGCATTTCCTGAAGGCTCTGCCGGTTTGAGTCCTGGATGTCCTTCAGATTCTGTTTGCCTGACTCCTGCATTTCAAAAAGAGACAGCTTCAGCGTGCGGTCCAGACGGTCCTGGCTGCGGGTCAGAAGATCCGAAACCTCGACCCGGTTGCGCCGGTTTTCCTCGCTGTCATGTACCAGCCGGGCGTTGATGTCCTGCCGGATCTCGGCTACATTAAGCGATATACGGTCCGTCAGGTTGTCCTCGGTATCATCGAGAAGCTTCAGCTGCTCTTCCCGCATCTCAGCAAGCAGCTCATCCATAGCCTCTTCCCTCGCGCCGCTGCCTGTCCGAAGAAGAAGGACTGCGAGCATGATAACAAGTGCGGTCAGAAAGAGCAGGATCAGAAACAGAAGTATACTTGTAACATTGATCGCCATAAAACCTCCGAACGCCGCGGACAGCTGAAGTCCGCGGCGTTCTTACATCAAACATTTGATTTATTTCATCAGTTCCTCAGCCATCTGATCCAGCTGCGCATAGTTCTCATCGCTTAAGGATGAGAGGATCGTGACTGTGGTATCGAGCCAGCTGATACCCTTCAGGCCTTCCATCTTCGCCTTCATGTTCTTGGCAGCGTTCGGTGCCCAGGAGCCGTTTTCGATCAGTCCGACGGAACGGTCCTTGAATCCGCGCTCGACCAGATCCTCGATGAAATGGTTCATGAACGGGAAGATATCATTGTTGTAGGTGGTCGTTGCGAGGACCAGACGGTCATGACGGAACGCATCCTCGACAGCCTCCGCAATATCGTCGCGGGCGAGGTCGGTTGCTTCCACGACATCGCAGCCCTTCTCACGAAGCTTGTCAGCAAGATACTCGACTGCTTTCTTCGTGTTGCCGTAAACGGAAGTATAGGCGATGACAACGCCCTTTGTTTCCGCACGGTAAGCTGACCAGGTATCATAAAGATTGAAATAGTAAGGAAGGTCTTCCTTCAGTACCGGTCCGTGCAGCGGGCAGATGATCCCGATGTCCAGAGCAGCAGTCTTCTTGAGGACCGCCTGTACCTGCATACCGTACTTGCCGACAATGCCGAAGTAGTATCTTCTGGCTTCACAAGCCCAGCCATAAGGATCGTCATCCTCGATCTCAGGTTCCGCATCAAGCGCGCCGAACTTGCCGAAAGCGTCCGCGGAGAACAGGACCTTATCCTTGCTGTCGTAGGTCATCATAACTTCCGGCCAGTGCACCATCGGTGCATGAAGGAAAGTAAGCGTATGGGAACCGAGCTCGAGGGTCGCACCGTTTGCAGCCACGATCTTCTTTTCACCAAGGTCAAGCCCGCGGTAGAAATTGCCCATCATCGTAAATGCCTTCGCGGTAGCTACAACGGTCGTATCCGGATAAGCTTCCAGGAATGCCTTGATGCTTGCGGAATGGTCCGGTTCCATATGCTGGACGATCAGATAGTCCGGTCTGCGGCCGTTCAGCTCCTTGGCAAGCTTGCCAAGCCACTCATCCGTAAAATGTACTTCGATCGTATCCATGACAGCGATCTTCTCATCAAGGATGACATAGGAATTGTATGCCATGCCCTCGGGAACGATGTACTGTCCTTCAAAAAGGTCAAGCTGATGATCGTTGACGCCGATATAGCGAATATCATTCGTTACCATAGTTTTCTCCTGTAATAACAGTCTGTTTAAAATGTGTATGATCCTGAATCTTGAAAGAATTCTGCAACAGTATTATAATACTATTTCACCAATATCCTGTCAATTGACAAAGTCATTTTACAGACCTGGCGAAATCAAAAGCGAAGCCTGAATGACATAGGAAACCATGTTGTATTATCCGGTAAAGCCGGCAGAGTTGATCATCGATGTTTTCTTCAGTAGTTTTGATATTTGAACTGATCGGAACGGTAGCTTTTTCCGTTTCCGGAGCCATGGTAGGCATCCGAAAGAGGATGGACATTTTCGGTATCCTTATTCTCGGCTTGTGCACAGCTGTCGGCGGCGGCGTCATCCGGGACCTGGTCCTGGGCAACACTCCTCCTGTCTCATTCGTACAGCCTGTCTACGCCGCAGTCGCGGCGATCTCGGCCCTCATCACCTGTCTTCCTTTTGTAGGCAGCATGATCGAAAAGCGCCACGGTCCCTACGACCGTCTGATGCTCATCATGGACTCCGCAGGGCTCGGCATCTTCACGGTTGTGGGTGTCCGCGCGGCATATGTACATGTCACGGATCCCAGCCTGTACCTGCTGATCTTCGTCGGTGTCATCACCGGAGTCGGCGGCGGCATCCTCCGCGATGTCCTGGCAGGAGAGACTCCCTTTATCTTCTCCAAGCAGTTTTATGCCTGCGCGTCCATCATCGGCGCACTGGTCTGTGTCATCATCTGGGACGCCGGGACTCATATCGCCACCATGCAGCTTCAAAGCAGCCCGTTCCAGGTCGCAGGGGAAGTCCTGACCTCTGCGGATCAGATCCATTCCATTGCAATGGCAGGCGGTGCATTTACCGTGTTTGTGCTCAGGCTGTTGGCAGCGCATTTCCGCTGGAACTTGCCGCGGCCGTGGTGGGAGTAAACTGCCTGATCCGGTTTAAAACCTCTGCTGCCAGCCTTCCGTGAAACCAACACGCCATATAACAGACTTTTCGCAGGATTTCCATATCCGCATACACGATCACGGAATCTGTCCGTGC
>JAFPHE010000024.1 GCA_017388745.1 Lachnospiraceae bacterium
ACAAGTCTGCCAAGGACAGGGAAATGATCCGTTTCGGCCAGGATGCGGCGCATATCAAGATCAGTCTGATCAAAAAAGAGGTGCCGCATCGTATTGACATGCATATCAAGAAGAGCAATTCCAAAGGGATCGCTCTGAACGGTGCGCCTATCCGGAGGACTTCCCAGCTTTTCGGCATTGCAAACGTCGTGATCTTTTCTCCGGAAGACCTTCATATCATAAAGAACGGTCCTTCCGAGAGAAGGAGGTTCATGGATCTCGAGCTCTGCCAGCTCAATAAAGTATATGTTCATAATCTGATCTCCTATAACAGGATCATCAACCAGAAAAACAAGCTGCTGACAGAACTGGACTTTACCCCGGATGCCGGAGATTTTCTGGATGTGTACAATGAGCAGCTTATAAAATACGGATCGGAACTCATCCGCATCCGGAAAGATTTTATTCTCCATCTGAATGAGATCATGAAAGAGATCCATCGGAAGATCACGGACGGCCAGGAACAGCTGAGCGTGATCTATGAGGCGGACACGGAGGAAGAGACATTTAAAGAAGACATAAAAAAGCACCGCTCACAGGAACTGAAGCAGAGGATGAGCCTGGTCGGACCGCACAGGGACGACATGCGTTTTGAAGTAGACGGCGTCGATCTCAGGCATTTCGGTTCCCAGGGACAGCAGAGGACGGCGGTTTTAAGTCTGAAGCTCGCGGAACTGCAGCTGGTGAAGGAGATCACAGGCGATGATCCGGTCCTCCTGCTCGACGATGTGCTTTCGGAACTTGACAGGAAGCGGCAGAACCTGCTTTTAGGGTCGATCGGCGATATACAGACGCTCATTACATGTACGGGTCTGGATGATTTCGTGGATCACCGCTTTCATATAGACAGAGTTTTCTTTGTAGATAACGGTCATGTCACTGCCAGGGACAGCGCATGACTTCGGAGGGAAAAATGGAAGATAATAAAAATCTTGAAGAGATCGAGAAGAGCTTCGAAGTGAATAACGGTCACAATGAGAACGACTACGATGCTTCCCAGATCCAGATCCTGGAGGGCCTTGAAGCCGTCCGCAAGCGTCCGGGCATGTACATCGGTTCAACGGCTGCGAGCGGCCTGCATCACATGGTCTATGAGATCGTTGATAACGGTGTTGACGAAGCGCTGGCAGGTTTCTGTAAGGAGATATCGGTCACGATCAATGCGGACAATTCCATCACCGTCATCGACGACGGCCGCGGCATCCCGGTGGATATCCAGAAGAAAGCGGGCAAATCCGCGCTGGAAGTCGTATTTACGATCCTGCATGCGGGAGGAAAGTTCGGCAACGGCGGTTATAAAGTTTCCGGCGGCCTGCACGGCGTTGGCGCGTCCGTTGTCAACGCGCTTTCCGAATGGCTGGAAGTGCGTGTTTATAAAAACGGAAGCATTTACATGCAGCGCTATGAGCGCGGCAAGGTCATGCATCCCGTCAAGGTCATCGGCAGCTGCCCGGAAGACAAGCACGGCACGGAGATCACATTCAAGCCGGACGCGGAAGTCTTTGAAACGACGGTATTTGATTATAAGACGATCAAGACCCGTCTGAGAGAGACCGCTTTCCTTACAAAGGGACTCAAGATCCACCTGGTCGACGACAGGGAGATGAAGCATGACAAGAC
>JAFPHE010000135.1 GCA_017388745.1 Lachnospiraceae bacterium
ACTTTACAGGTGGCATCCACTTTGTTTTTGCCTGTATGCGCTCGTTGTTGTAGTAGTCAATGTATTCGGCTATAGCCGCGGAGAACTCCTCATAGGATCGGTAGTCCTTCTCGCACCCATAAAACATCTCGTTCTTCAGTCTTCCAAAGAAGGTCTCCATGATGCTGTTGTCATAGCAGTTCCCTTTACGGGACATGGACTGTACGATACCGTTCTCTTTGATCGTATTCCTGAAATAGAGATGCTGATACTGCCAGCCCTGGTCGGAATGAAAGATCAGTCCGTTAAGTGACGAAAACCTGCTCAGTCCTTTCTCAAGCATCCTTTGGATCTGCTCCATGTTCGGACTCTTTGAGAGATCATAAGATATGACCTCGTTCGTATGCATGTCCAGGATCGGAGAAAGATAACATTTCCCCCAGGGGAAGCTGAACTGGGAGACATCTGTCGTCCACTTTTCAAGAGGCCTTGTCGTACTGAAGTCTCTGTTGATGAGGTTGTCTGCAACCTTTCCCACTTCTCCATGATAGGAATGGTACTTCTCCTTCGGACGTTTCCCCTTTAGTCCCATGCGGTGCATCAACCGCTGTACCCTCTTGTGGTTTGCCTTACTGCCTCTGTTGACCAGCTCGTGATGGACTCTCCGGACACCGTATCGTCCTTTGTTGTGCTCGAAGATCTCCCTGATCATACAGGCTGTCTCTTCGTTCCTTTTGGCTACAACGTCTTCTTTTGAGATCTCATAGTAGTATGTGGATCTTGAAAGACCCATCGCCTTCAGAAGATATTTCAGTTGATATCCGTTTTCCCGGAGTTCTTTGACGATCGCTGCTTTTTCGCCTTGAGCCGCGCAGCTTCCTTTTCTTCTCTCAAGGCGATCTCTTTTTTTATGACTTCGATCTCTGCTTTGATGTATGCATTCTCTGCTCTCAGCCGCACGAGTTCTTCATACTCGGATTCTTCAAGCTTTCTCGGATTATTGTAGTTGAGTTTCTTCATCTGAGGCTCCTTTGGTGCACGACCCTTCTTCATGCTTACCAGACCATTATAACCCTCTGTCTTATATTTACGAGCCCATTTATACAACAATCCGCTATCGATCCCTGCATCAATAGCCACCGACGTAACGGATGCTCCGGCAAGCACCCTGGATACCAGTTCCAGCCGTTCCTCAGGTCTCCATTCCTTATTCTGACTTTTGTGCTTCAGAACCGCCGGCCCATTTGCTTCTTCCATACGGACCCATTCCCGGATCTTGCGATGGAAACGTTCCGGGTCCTTTATTCCGTCGGGAGTCTCTGGCCACTTCCCTTCCCTGTACAGTTCGATGCATTTACGCTTGTACTCGTAACTATAACGCATAAAAATATACCCTCCTTACTGGATGTCCAGTAAAGAGGGTACATATCATCATCACCTCCGCCCGTTTTTTCATGTGACACTGTTTCCGGCTGATCTCTTTACAGGCGCCGCGCGATCCCGCGCATCCTTTCAAAGAACTCCTCATACGCCTGTCCGTCCCTCGGTTCCCGGCAGTTCAGCAGTACGAGCACCCGGTCTGCATCCACAAAGCGTTCAAACCATGTATTAAGCCCGGGCATACCGCCCGAATGCATTACGATCAGGCCGAGTCCGGGATCATTTCTAATCCCCCAGCCGAAACCGTAACCGTCGTTTTTCTCATTAGCTCCCGCATTGCTGCCGTCATTCAGCTTCCCGGGCGTATACATCAGCTGCTGCTCTTCCCGGGTCAGCAGCTTTTCTTCCCGCAGCGCCCGGTCCCAGCGGAAAAGGTCGAAAATATCGGAATAGACGTAATCGTCGCCGTTCAGGCCGTCAAACGCGGCCACATCCCTGTCGTCCGAGTCCGCGACGGGAACATAAGTGCCGTCTTTCAGAACCATATTCCGGACATAATTATCATGCGGGATCCCCTCGGTCTGAATATGGCAGACACCGGTCCTGTACATGCCGGCCGGCTCAAAAATGTTTTCCCTGAGATACGATTCAAACGGGACGCCGGACACCTTTGCCACGATCTCCGCCAGCAGGTTGTAGCCTCCGTTGGTGTATTCGTACTTCTCCCCGGGCGCAAAACGCGGCTTTTCTCCGCTCTCCATGAGGAAGCGTATCACGACGTCGCTGCCGGCGACCTTCTTTTCTTCCCGGTAGCGCTTCATGATCCAGTTGTCATCGTCATAGGTTTCCGGAATGCCGCCGGTATGCGTCAGAAGATGACGGATCGTGACACCCGGGTACGGAAGTCCGGGATAATACTTCGTGACCTCGTCTTCGAGGCTCAGTTTCCCCGCGCGGACGAGCTGCATGACCGCCGCAGCCGTAAACTGCTTGGTGATGGAAGCCAGTTCAAAGGTACTGTCCTCCCGCATCGGCAGCCGGTCTTGTGCATCGCGGAAGCCGACCGCGCCCTTCGACACGATCTCACCATTTTCCGCATAAAGCCAGGTCCCGTTGAAAAGTCCCTCTTCAAAGGCCTCCCGTACCAGCGCCTCAGGACTTGCCAGGTATGCGGTCAATGCCTCGAGTCCGCCTTTCGGAATGCAGAACAGGTCCGGGCGCAGATCAAGCTGCTCGCAGACTTCCTGAAGATCGAACCACCGGACTTCGGATACTTCGCTTTCCTGCAGTACCAGTCCTGCCGTATCCACCGGTCTGTCATAGACATAAACTTCCGAGATCTCATTGTCACGGAACAGCTTCCCGTGGAACACTTTCTCATACTTGATGCGGAAACGGCCGGCGTAATGAAGCTCAGATTCTTCCGCAGTGATGCCAAGTTCCTCCTGAAGTTCGCGCACCGCAGAAGCCGGCGGCTCACAGCCGGCCGGGATATGGCCGGCGGAGGAAGTATCATACAGCCCCGGGAAGGAATCCTTGATCTCGGAACGCTTCTGCAAAAGGACCTGGTACCGTCCGTTTTCCTTACGGATCACCCAGACGTGCGCCGTCCGGTGCAGGATCCCTTCCCGATGCGCCTGCTCCCGGGATACGGTCTTCCCGGTCGGGATACCGTTTTCGTCACAGATATCAAACCACTCCATACGTCAACCTCAAAGTTTCAGCCCTGCACGCGGCAGGCATCAGCGCAAGTACGGGGATGACCACCGCATACCGTTTCTTCATGACATGCTCCTTATCAGAACCACTTCTTTTTCTTGGCGATCAGGTAGGCGATCACCACGATCACAATGGACAGCAGGATCACGTAGACATAGCCGTACTTCCAGGTAAATTCCGGCATGGAGATGAAATTCATGCCGTACCAGCCGACGATGATCGTCAGCGGGAAAAAGATGGTGCCGATCACGGTCAGGTAGTTCATGTTGCGGTTCATCTTCATGTCCAGCATCGAGCGGCAGGCGTCCTGTACGTGGACGACCTCGTCCGCGATGGAATCCACGTCCTCGCGCAGCCGCGTGATCCGCTTCTCCAGGTTCATCAGATAGAGCAGCGTCTCGCCTTCAAAGATGTCATTTTCGTCGGCGTCCAGGGCTTCCAGGATATCCAGGTACTGCTCATAGAGGTTGTGCATCTGCTGCAGGCGCTTTTTCAGCCGCAGCAGGTCCTGGTTGAAATCCTTGCCGGGCTTCTCCGAGATCACGTCCTCTTCCAGTGCGGAGACTTCCTCCCCGAGATCTTCGATGTATTTCACGTCGCGGGCCATCAGTTCGTCAAAGAAAGCATAGACCAGCCGCTCCAGCGTCATCGTACCGGGATTGAAGCGGTGCACCGCGCGTTCGAATTTCTGGATCGTCGAGCGGTCGATATCGACCACGTCCACCAGGATCATCCCGTTCTTCCGGAGATAGAGCGCCATGCAGTCGTCGGCTTCCGGATTCTCCGGGTCCGCGACCCTAAGCTCCGTAAAGGTATGGTCTCCGTAGATCTCCACCGCGGAGCGGAACTGTGCGCCGGCGGTCTGGCAGGCCAGGGCCGTCGATTCCTGGAATCCGGCTTCCGCGGCAAGCTGAGGGATCTCCTCTGCCGTTACCCAGCCGGCGTACAGCCTTCCTTTTGCCGCTTCTGCATAATCGACTTCGCGGATCACGTCGTCAAAAACGTAAAACATACGTTATGCTCACTCTTCCTGCATTCGGAACTCCAGGAACACGGTCCGGGCATCCGTGTCACAGCTCAGCCCGACGTATTGGATCAGGGTCTTACTGCTGAAAAGTTCCCTGTAGTAAACGACCTGCTTATTGAGCCCGGTCTCCTCCCCCGGTCCTGCCTTCATGAAGCCGTTCGGGACCAGCCTGTTGTCAAACAGGTCATCCAGGTAAGCTGTTCCTTCATTGCCTTCAAAGG
>JAFPHE010000136.1 GCA_017388745.1 Lachnospiraceae bacterium
AGGCTGCAGAGAGAGCTGCAAGAGAAGTACGCAACCCGAGAACCGGCAAGAAGATGAAGTCTCCGGCATGCAAGGTTGCAAAGTTCACTGCTGCTAAGGCTCTGAAGGATGCTATCAACGCATAAGACAATAATCTGAATGATTGTTAAAAGCAGGATCGTAGGATCCTGCTTTTTTCGTTATAAGTTCTGTTCTGAAGGCCGTTCTGCCTGAACCTGCCGGTTTATGATTACTGCAGTGAAAGGTATCTGCAGGCGGCAAGCGCCGCCACTGCACCGTCCGCGACGGCGGTCGAAAGCTGGCGCACTTCCTTCCGGCGGCAGTCGCCGGCGATAAAGATGCCCGGAGTCTCTGTCAGACAGCGCTCGTCCGCATCGAAATACCCTTTGGGATCGAGCTTCGCCAGCTCTGCAAACGGACCGTTTTCCGGGATCTGTCCGATGGACACGAAGAGTCCGTCGCATGCGACAGTCTGCTTTCCGCCCTCTGCCCCGGAGGCGGTGCTTTCGATCTCAACGCCTGCGAAGCTTCCGTCATCCGCAGTCATAAAGCCGGTGACCTTCGCTTCCATCGTCGTACGGACATTGGAACGGGAAAGGAGAGCATCCTGCAGCTTCTGCTCGGCTGTAAAATACGGGCGGCGGTGCAGGACGTGCACTTCGCTGCACTTTTCCGAGAGAAGGATCGCCTCCTGCAGGGCGGCGTCACCGCCGCCGACCACGCAGACTTTTCTTCCCGCGTAGAAGTCCCCGTCACAGACAGCACAGTAGGAGATACCCTCGCCGGTGAAATCTTCCTCACCCGGGATCCCGAGCAGGCGGTGATGAACGCCGGTCGCGAGGATGACGGCGCCCGCCTCGAAGAGGGAGCCTTCTTCCGTCCGCACGGTAAAGCGTCCGCAGGCTGTGTCCGCGTTTTTGTTATCTTCCGTCTTTTTCACTTCCGTGACATTCTCAAACTCGATCTCCGCGCCCTGATGCAGGATCTGGTCCAGCATCTTTTCCGCAAACTCGTTTCCGCTCATGGAAAGCGTGCCCGGGAAGTTCTCGACCCTCGGGGAATGGGTGATCTGTCCGCCGAATCCGGCTTTCTCGATCACAAGCACGCTTTTGCCGTAACGGAGCGCGTAAAGCGCTGCGGTCATACCTGCCGGCCCTCCGCCGACCACAATGATATCGTACATTTTTATCTCCTTAAACTGATCCGGGACCTTCATCTTCCTGCACGGATGGATGAAGATCCCGGTATCGGATCAAAACCTGTATGCAGTTTCAGCGGACCCGCTTATCTGTTTTTGAGCCAGCCCTTGATGTCGGAAACGCCGCGGAACTTCTCAAAGGAATCCCCGTTGACGAGCACCAGGGTCGGTGCCTGCTTGACGCCGTACTTTTCGACCAGCTCGGGCTCTTCGTTGGCATTGAGGACGGTATAGTCCACGCCGGCCTTGTCCAGCATCGCGCCTGCGGCCTTGCAGTTCGGGCAGGTCGGGGTCTTGAACAGGAAAATGCTGCTGCCGGCTGCCTTCGTTGCGGGCATTTCATGGTCGATGGTATCGATCGCTTCGTGGATCTTGTTGATATACTGTCCGCCGGACTCGGCTGCGGGTCTTGCGACCGGGGTGTCGACCGGTGCCGGGTTCGGTCCGCTATGTCTCAGTACGGAGCGGCCGATGTTGTAGGTGCGGCGGTCCTTATACTCCTGCGCCTTGCCGTCGTTCCAGTTCTGTACCGGGCGGTAGTAACCGGTGATACGGCTGTAGACCTCCGTCTTCTGTCCGCAGATCGGGCAGACGGTCTGCTCGCCGGTCAGATAACCGTGGTCGCGGCAGACGGAATAGGTCGGAGACATGGTGTAGTAGGGCAGCTTGTAGTTCTCGGCGATCTTGCGGACCAGGGAAGCGGCTGCCTTCCAGTCCGGAAGCTTCTCGCCCAGGAACGCGTGGAATACGGTTCCGGAGGTATAAAGCGTCTGCAGGTCGTCCTGGATGTCCAGTGCGGAGAAGACGTCCTCGGTGAAACCGACCGGAAGGTGGGAGGAGTTGGTGTAGTACGGCGTGCCGTTCATGTTCGCGGTGATGATGTCCGGATAGAGCTCCTTGTCATGCTTTGCGAAACGGTAGGTCGTGGACTCCGCCGGCGTAGCCTCGAGGTTGTAGAGGTCGCCGTATTTCTCCTGGTAGTCGGAAAGACGCTCACGCATGTGGTTCAGTACGTCACGGGTGAAGCGCTGGACCTTCTCGTTGGTCAGGTCCGCACGCAGCCAGTTGGCGTTGAGGCCGACTTCGTTCATGCCGATCAGGCCGATGGTGGAGAAATGGTTCTCGAAGGTGCCGAGGTATCTCTTGGTGTAAGGATACAGACCCTGCTCGAGCAGCGTGGTGATGACGGTACGCTTGGTCTTGAGGGATCTCGCCGCGATATCCATCAGGTTGTCGAGACGCGCGTAGAAATCCGCCTCATCCTTGGCAAGGTAAGCGATCCTCGGCATGTTGATGGTAACGACGCCGATCGAACCGGTGGACTCGCCGGAACCGAAGAAACCGCCGGACTTCTTGCGGAGTTCCCTTAAGTCAAGGCGCAGACGGCAGCACATGGAACGTACGTCGCTCGGCTCCATATCGGAGTTGATATAGTTGGAGAAATACGGGGTGCCGTACTTCGCGGTCATCTCAAACAGGAGCTTGTTGTTCTCGGTCTCGCTCCAGTCGAAGTCCCTCGTGATGGAGTAGGTCGGGATCGGATACTGGAATCCGCGTCCGTTGGCGTCGCCTTCGATCATGATCTCGATGAACGCCTTGTTGACCATGTCCATTTCCTTCTGGCAGTCGCCGTAGGTGAAGTCCATCTCCTTGCCGCCGATGATGGCGGGAAGGTTCTTCATGTCGTTCGGGACGACCCAGTCGAGGGTAATGTTGGAGAAGGGAGCCTGCGTGCCCCAGCGGCTGGGCGTGTTGACGCCGTAGACGAAGGACTCAATGCACTTGCGCACTTCGTCATAGGAGAGATGATCGGTGCGGACAAAGGGGGCCAGATAGGTGTCAAAGGAAGAGAAAGCCTGTGCGCCGGCCCATTCGTTCTGCATGAT
>JAFPHE010000137.1 GCA_017388745.1 Lachnospiraceae bacterium
CTTCCGAAATAATACCAGAAGCTGCCGATCTTAAGCCAGCCGCCGTTAAACGGCGCTCCGTTCACAAAGTACTGCCATTTGTAGGTCACGCGCTTCCAGCTGCCCTGACTCCCTGAGGGGCCGCTTCCGATACCGGTCACGCCGCTGCTTGCGCCTGTGGGCACACGGGATGCGAAGTTCCCGTCCACGACCGCGGTGTAGTCCGACAAAAACTCCCACGGATCGTCGACCTCGTAATCATAAGTATCGACTGCCGTCCCCGCCCGGCCGAACTCGCTGAGGGCAATGTTGTAGTACGCGTGGTCATTGCCTCCCGGGATCGCGCGGACCATGACGCGCACCGTTTTATCCGCGGAAGACGCGATATAGCTTGCCACATCAAGGGAATTGCCCGTGACGGTCTTTTCCTGAGTGACAGCCTTTCCCGACAGGTTGGTGAACGCGATGCGCACCCTGTATCTGTCCGCCCAGTCCATATCCTCCCAGTAAGCCGTTCCGTTTACGACATTTGCCGAAGCATAGCCCTCTTCTTCCGTCGCCAGCGCCCGGACCGCAAAGCCGACTTCGCCGTCCGCGTCGGAAGCAAGCTCCGAAGCGATGCTGATATGCGTCTGCTTCGTCGTTCCGTGCTTCAGCTTCTCGTCGCCGTTTTTCGTTGTATAGGAAACGAGATATTCATACTTTCCGGCGTAAGGAACCGCCTCCCATTCCGCCGTCCTGCTGCCGGAGTCGATCACGGGCTGAGGCGCCGGCAGGCGGTAAAACGGATAGACCTGGAGCCTTCCTGCTGCCTCCGCACTGTCTTCGGACACATAGTCCACGTAAGTTGCCCGGATGCCCGTACCGCGGATCTCGAGGTCATCATCGAGCGCCTCGGAAGCGGAATGGATCGTGATCTCATAGTTATATGGGATCGTCGGGTTTGCCGTAGTTTCGGGTCCGTTTCCGAAACCGATCGTGATATCATCGTCATCGTCGCTTAATACATAGTCCGGCAGGAACGCCTCCCCGGCGTTATGCTCCGGAATGTTGTCGAGATCCGCTTCCAGATCGATGTGCCGCACGATCGCATAAGCTGGGATGCTCATGCCCAGAAAGCACACCGCGGACAAAGCGGCAAAGCCCAGTTTTTTCATTGATCTTTTCATATCTCAGGTCCTTTTCGCGGCAGGTTTAAGCCGCATGTACAAATCCCGATCCTTGTATCTTTCCAGAACGCAGGGATCAGCGCCCGAACAGTCCGAGTATCCTGCTCCAGAATGTCCTGAAGATCGCCGCGACCCTTCCCGGGAAGGTCGTCTTTTCCGGCGGAAGCTCCGCGTCCATGACTTCGGCAGCGTTGTCATCGTCCACCGAGATCTCCTCGGTACGGCAGATGATCTGGATCGACGAAGGCTCTCCGTTCCTGCCGCTGGTCAGGGACTCCTTCACGGCGTCCGGATCCATGTTCAGGAAGTTGTTGTCCGCCTCCTGCTCATCCAGTTCATCATTGATGGCCTTGCGGAGGTCCGCCCCGGCTTCCTTCATCTTCCGGGTATTCTCGATCATGTCGTCCGCATTGCTGACTGCTTCCCTGCCGAGGGCAATGCTGTCGTCCCCGGCACGGCTTAAGTCTTCTGATGCGGAACGGAGCGTGTTGTTGAGAGTCTGCGCGGTCTGCGTCAGATCCGCCGAGAGCTTCTCCGTCTCTTCGATGACATTGGAGACATTGGTGATGGCATCCTGCACATCCTCATAATAGCTGTTGAGCACGCCTGTCAGGCTGTCCACGCTGGAACTGACCCTCCGAAGAGAGTCAAGTAGGCGGCTCGTCTGATAGGAAACGCCTGCGCCGGCGTCCATGACGTCATCGATGTCGGCGATAACGCTGTCGACCAGGACGATCGCGTCCTCATAGTCGACGGATGCGTAAGCCGTGATCGCATTTGCAAGCGCTTCGGATCCCGCATCAGAAAGCTCATCCAGGCTGTCGCGGAGGCTTGCTCCGGCATAGCTTCCGGAGTTTTCGATCTGACTGATGCCTTCCTTCAGATCCATCATGGAGCTCATGCGTCCCGCAAAACGGGAGGCCTCGGCCGAAGAACCTGCGGATGCCGCCCCGCCGGAAAGCGCCAGCGCGGTGATCCTCTCCGCCAGAGCCTGCTGGTCCACGCGGTCGCCCATGCCCTTTGACTGTATGAAGCTCATGACTGCCATCGGGATCGCGGTCTGATCGCCCTGCTGCGCCGCCTGAAAAGCGGAAACGAAACTGTAAAGGTCGGATCTTGTGACCTTGTAGCTTCCCCCGATCCGGGACGTATGGCCCGTGACTTCATAATAATCGCCCGGTGTCGCTGTACCCGCGATGGCGGCGCTGCCTTCAAAGCCTTCTTCTTCGTACGGTTCGCTCAGGATATCATAAAGATCCAGGAGCATGGCCATCTGCGGCACCAGGCCGGCAAGCTGCTCTTCGGACACGTTTCTCACGTCAGGGATCATGTCATTGACGATCTCGATCACGGCTTCGGGCAGATATTCCTCTTCATATTCATTTTCCTCAAGTACGACAGTGTAGAGGAGCTCCTCCGCATCGTTCTTCAGCTCATCGGACCCGGTGATCAGCTTCAGGTTGTTGACTGCCGTGCCGCCCTTTACAAGGCTCTTTTTCAGTGCGGTAAGCGCCGCCCTTGTATTGGCCAGGTCATCGGTGACACTGTCGATATTGAAGGTATTGACCGAGGACATCTCCCTGGAAAGCGTTCTGAGCCGTTTGCTCAAAGGATTCATGACGGCGCTTGCCCTCTGCAGGGCAGCATTCGTGTCGTTGAGGGACGCATTGATATCATAGACCATCCACTGGGAGGTCTTGAGCGAAGTGTCCACCGGATCCAGCAACGCGGTCAGATCCCGGACGTCCTGCAGGCTCAGATCGACGCCATTGAAGATGATGGTCCTCGTATCGTCGATCTTCCGCTTTCCGTTCGCCAGTTCATCCAGCACCTGGTTGGTCTTTTCCAGCTGCGAAGACATGCTGGCGACATTGTCCATGATCGCCTCGACGCTGTCCATCATGGCGTTGGAGTTATCGCGGAACTTATCCTTGACCTCCTTCAGGTCTTTGATCTTGTTGAGATCCGAGACCGTCACCGGGGTCATGATCATCATGACGCCCATCGATTCGAAGCAGTCGGTGCCGAAACGTGCCTGGAAATGGCCTTCCTGGCCGGGAAGCGCCTCAAAGCCGATGCCGCTGTAATTGCCGAAACTTGCTTCCATCGAACCCGGAGCGTCGATCGAATAGACGTCCGAAGTATCCATCGGGATCAGGACGAGCAGGATGATATTGTCCTGCATATATCTGGAAACGCTCTTATCGGGAACGGCGTCGATATCGATCTCGACCGTGCCCGATGCGCCTGCCGCCCTCTCCGCGGTCGTCTCGACGCCGTTCACTTTGTATCTCACGTCAAAGTTCCAGGGAAGCTTCACCTCCTGCGGATCCATCGTGCCCTGGAAGTAAAGCTTTCCGCCCTTTTCCGGACGGCGGAAAGTCACCGCATCGCCGTTAATGACCGGTTCCTGGCGGTCGGTCATGTTCGTGACCTGCTGATAGCTGCCGTGATCCGTATAGCTGTCCGCGGTCGTAAACTGGATCTCCTTCACGACGTTTGCCTTAGCAATGCTTCCGTCGTAGTCCATGTTGATATAGAGCTTTTCACTGACGTCAGCGCCGCCTGCCGCAAATGCTTGAAGCGGGCAGGCTGCCGATACGGCCATCGTCAGAGCAAGAGCAGAGGCGGTGAACCTTGATAATGATCTTTTATAATGCCTGTTATTCATTTCCTGATTCCTCCTCTCCCTGTTTGTTTTCATCTGTTTCCCGCTGCGGCACTTCCGCTCCGGAATGCCGGTGCTCTACCAGTTTCTTTAACTTTTCCCTGCGGTGCCGGGCCCTGTTTTGTATGCGCCCGATGCGTTCCGCCCGGCGCGTCCTGTAATCCGTGACGATGAATCTGTCGATCAGCTGCAGGATCGACGGCATCAGTGCCGTGACAAAGAATACCGAGAAGATCGCGCCTCTTCCGATCAGATGTCCGACTTCGCGTATCGCCGGGCTCGTGGAAATGAAGAATACGACGTAGCCGCAGACCGTAAGTATGCCGCCGGACGTCAGCATGGACGGCACGGTGATCCGTGTCATCTCGATCGCCGCCTTCTTTTTATCCGGCTCCGTCTTCCTGACGTGCGCGTAGTTATCAATGCTTAAGATCGCGTAGTCGATCGTGGATCCGAGCTGTACGCAGGAAACGACTGCGTACGCGATAAAGATCAGTTCCTTGCCCGCCAGATACGGGAAGACCATGTTCAGGTAGATCGCTGCCATGATCGGGATCATCGCGGCGACCGGTATGATCGGGGAACGGAACGAGATCGCAACGACCAGGAAGATGCAGATGATCGCCATGGTGTTGACCTTGGTATAGTCCTTGTTCAGGATCCGCTGCATATCCTGCGTGGTCGGCGTATTACCGGCGATATAGGTATTTTCCTCCCCGTAATATGATTTGATCACGGACTGTATCTCGTCGCTGTAGCGGTAGCCCGCTTCGCTCTCCGGCTTCGTGCGCGTATAGATCAGGAGCCTGGTATATCCGTCCTTATGGAACATCTCCGTCAGGCTGCGCGGAAGGATCTCCTCATACATGCCCTCCGGAAGGTAGGCCGACATGCCCATGACCTTTTTGACATAAGAGCGCGACTCCAGGTCATCCACCAGTTCCTTCTCCTTGACGCTTCCCTCGTCGGGGAAGATCGCAACGATCAGGTTGGAGCGGCCGAAGCGGTCGTTGATCTCCTGCGTCTGCTGATAGATCTCCATGCGGTCACCGGTACTTGTTGCATCAGGGCCGTATTTGAAATCATTCATGCTCTGGGTGATACAGAGTCCCGGCGCAAGCACCAGAACGATGGCGAGCACATAGGGGCTGACTTTCTGGACCGTCTTTGCGAGCAGTGTAAAATCCGGAAAAAGATCCCTGTGCTTCGTTCTGTCGATGACGTCGGAAAACATCAGGAGCAGCGCCGGCATGAAAAAGATGACCATGAGCAGTGAACAGATGATGCTCTTGGACATGACCACACCGAGGTCGATGCCGATCTTGAACTCCATCAGGACAAGGACGACAAATCCGAAAAAGGTGGTGAGGGAGCTCGCAAGCACGGTACGGATCGTCGACATGAGTCCCGCTTTCAGGGCGGGGACCTTCTCAAGTCCGGACTCGCGCTCTCTTTCGTAGCAGTCCAGCAGGAAGATCGAATAGTCCATGGATGTAGCCATCTGTATGACGACCATGATGTTGTTCGTGATATAGGAAATGTTCCCCATCACGATGTTGGTGCCCTTGTTCAGAGCCACGGCGGCACCGATGACCGTCAGGAAGATGACCGGTTCAAAATAAGCCGTAGTCGTCAGCAGCAGGATGATGAACAGCAGGACGACGGAAATGCTGAGCACCATGGCCATCTCTTTTTCGACCGTCTCTTCCGTCGACTTGTTCGTCGGCGCCATACCGACGATATAGCCGCTGTCGCCTACGATCTCTTCGATCTCGTCGATCGCCTCATGCGTACGCTTGGAAGTATCGCCTTCCTTAAATGTCACATCCATGACGGCATAGCCGTCTTTGTAATAATCGGAGATCTCATCATAATCAATGAATTCCGAAGAAGTATAGATCGAATTAGTCAGGTCGCACCAGACGACCTGATCAACACCTTCAAGTTTTTCAATCCTGTCCTTATAATCTTTAGCTTCATAAATCGTCACGTCCTTCAGCATCAGACGGCCTGTGCCGGGATAGCCGAAGGTATCGCGCATCTTTTCGATCGCCAGCTTGGACGGTGCGCTCTCCGGAAGATAGGTCGTCAGGTCATAGTTGATGCCGACAAACGTGGAAATAAAAAGAGAGACCACGACCAGGACCACCACGATGACGGCAATGATCCTGTTATGGTCTACGATAAAATCCGCGATATTCTTTTTGTTTTTCCTGTCTGTCGATCCCATAAAACCCGTCCCGGCGGCGCCCTTTGTTATGTTCGTTTCCGATAACGGAACGCCGCTCTTCTTACATCGTATCATTGTAACGGTAACGGACGCGGTTTGGTAGGTTCAATATCTGTCACATGCACAATATTTAGGCACATGAATAAATCTGCCTAAATATTTCCGGCTTTCCGCTGCTGCGGGTACGCAGGCTTCCGGGGCTTCCCGGCTCATTTAACCGCATTTGCCTCCGATTCCTCGCACTTTCTGATCAGTTCTTCGATCTGGTCTTTCTTCAGTTCACAGATGCGCTGAAACTGCTGCATGGCAGTATCGCTCAGCCCGTTTTCCAGCCAGTAGATCACCTGGCCGAAGCATTCGCATTTGTAGTAGTTGATCAGCGTCTCCCTGTCAAAGGCACTGATCTTCCGACCGCCGTAGATGGTGTCGAAGTATTTTTCCACCACATGCGCGCAGATCTCCCAGAGATAATTCTCGAATATATCCCGGTTGACCGAGTGGTAGATATGCTGCATGACCTTCCGGTTGTCCATCACCAGCCGGCACGCGACCCGGATCGCCTCCTCGAGGGAATCGATCGTCGGGTAGTCCCGGATCAGACGGTCCGAGTCTTCCTTTACGATCTCGAGCAGCAGTGCCGGGATATCCTGGTAATGATAGTAAAAGGTGTTGCGGTTGATCCCGCATTCCGCAGCGATGTCCTTCACGGTGATCTTGCTGATAGGGCTTTCTTCGAGCAGTTTCAGAAATGATGCCCGGATCGCCCGTCTTGTCAGGTCTGCCATAACAGATACCTCCTTTGGACGGCAGGGTCAGTCTCCGGAGCCTTTCAGCTCCGAAAACTTCTTTGCCATGGTCGGATTGTTCCGGGTCAGCTTCTTGATGCTTAAGTCCTGTGCCTTGTCGTTTGCCAGCCGGAGGTTGTTCTCCGAAGAAAGGAGCGCGTCCTTGATCTTCTGCAGGTGGGCGATGGACTTGTCGATCTCTTCCACTGCCGTCCGGAACTTCTCGCTCGCAAGACGGTAGTTGCGCTGGAACTTTTCCTTGAAATCGTTCATATCGTCTTCGAAACGGCTGATATCGATGTTCTGGGCACGGACCGCGGCAAGTTCCTGCCGGTAGCTGAGCGAATTGAGAGCGGCATTCCGGAGCAGCGTGATCATCGGGATGAAAAACTGCGGACGGATGACATACATCTTCTCATAACGGTGCGATACGTCCACGATGCCGGTGTTATAGAGCTCGCTGTCCGCCTCGAGGAGCGAGACCAGCACGGCATATTCGCAGCCCTTTTCCCGCCTGTCCTTATCCAGTTCCTTCAGGAAGTCCTCGTTCTTATGCTTCGAAGCCGTTTCATCCGCCTCGTTCTTCATCTCAAACATGATGGAAATGAACTCGGTGCCGTCCTCCGCTCTTTCCCGGTAGATATAGTCGCCCTTGCTGCCGCTCCGCGCATCGTTGTCCTTTTCGAAATAGGCGTTTCTGAAGGCAGTCGGCCTGAGGCGGTTGAATTCCGTCTCGCAGTGCTGCTCCAGGGTCTCTCCGATCATCTTGGTGGACATCCGGGCTTTGAGATCCTTATAGTAGGCGATGACCTCATCCTTGTTCTTCAGCTGCGTCTCGTAGCTTTCGCGGAGCGACTGCTCCCGGAGCTTTCCGGCAGTCTCAAGGGACTGTTCCCGAAGCTTCCCTTCCTGCTTTGCGCTGAGGATCTTCAGCTCCATCTCCCGCTGCATCAGCTGCTTCTCGTTTTCAAAACCGCTGAGCTTCGTCCGGAGTTCGATCAGTTCCGCGTCGTTATCCGCTTTCAGCTCCGCAAGCTCCGACTCATGTTCCGCCTTCAGCTTCAGAAGTTCCGTCTCCTTTTTCTGCAGCGCTTCCCTGTAGGAATTATCGAGCTGCATCTTCTGGATCCGCAGCGCATTTTCCCGGTCGCTGGCGAAGCGGTCTTCGCGTTCCTTCAGTTCCTTCGCGAACTCACGGTCGCGGACCTGTTTCAGTATCTCGATATAGTCGGACTCATCCACCTGAAATACCGCTCCGCATCTCGGGCATCTGATCTCTTCCATGACTTAGGTCCTCCTTTTCTTCCAAAGCTGCGGCAATTGCTCCTTCAGCCGCATTTCCTTTATTGTATCATATCGCCGGTCTTTGTGCACGTGTCTGATATTTGGGCACAGGTCTTACTGCGCGATCTTCAGTCTCCGCTCACAGTAATCATACGTATAAATATGGTCGGAAAGCACGTCCGACTCATCGACCATGGTCCGGTTGACCCGCCTCACCATGGAGCGCATCCGGCCGAGTTCCTCTCCCAGGACACGCGGGATCACGATCAGTTCGTGGACCGAAGACGGGATGATCAGGTAATCCGTGCCCGCCGCTTCTGCCAGGGCGTCCGCCGTCTCCGGATCCAGTATCGCGGCAGCTCCGCCGCAGAGGATCCGGTTGCTGAGGACGATCGGTTTGCCGCAGCTCCCCGCCCCGTTTTCGCGCCACTCTTCAAGGAAGCTTCCGATGCTTTTCATCTCCAGCATCCTGTCTCCCATGCTGTCGCCGACAAGCTCTTCCAGCAGCCTGAGGCCTGCCGGCATGAGCGCTTTCATCGCAGTGACGGCATTTAAATGCAGTTCTTCCAGACTGACTCCGTAGCTGCGGAACATATCTCTTGTCACCGGGGTGAAGCGGATGCCGCTCCTCCCGATCTCCGAGACCCTGTAGGTCACGGCCAGGTCCTCCATCTGCAGGAAAGGTTTATCCTGAAGGAACTCCCGGTTTGCCGCGCGGCTGATGAGGGCAGGAACGATCCTGCCTTTCACCTCACTGTAGGCCTCCGGCTGTCCCGGCAGTATCCTTTTCTCCGTCTGTAAGACCGGCTTTTCTTCCGTTTTAACTGTTTTTAATGCTTCCGTCTCCGCTGCTTTTGTTATCATTTTCTCCTCCATGCATACGACAAATACAGTGCCTTAAAAGCACCGTGCTGTTCGTACCCGTTTTGTCCCCCGGATACCGTCTGTCCTTTATGCTGCTTGAGAAATATGAAACTCCAGCCAAAAGCTTCAGATCATCTCAGAAAAAAAGAATACACCGATACGGATGTATCGGCGTAATTGTAAACTGTTTTTAACCTTATGTCAATATGAAGATGCGAAACGAAGGACCGCCCGGAAAGAAAGCCCTGAAGAGCTTCCGGCGTTTACTCCCGCGTCAGCAGCACGACCGTTTCCACATGCTCCGCAGTGAACGGGAACATGTCCACAGGCTGCATGCGGCGGACCCGGTAGCCGTGCTTCGTAAAATACCCGAGGTCTCTCTTCAGTGTCTCCGGACCGCAAGAAATGTAAACCACGCGCGAGGGCGCGATCCTGACGACGGCCTTCATGAACTGTTCCGTGCTTCCCGACCGCGGCGGGTCCATAAAGACCACATCCGCGCTCTCACCTGCATCCGCCATGGCTTCCATGTATCTGCCCGCATCGCCTGTGATAAATCTCGCATTTCCGATGCGGTTCTCCCTGGCATTCATCTTCGCGTCCCTGACGGCGTCGGCATTGAGCTCCACACCGGTGACAAGACAGCCGGGAACACGCTTCGCCGCGGTCAGCCCGATCGTCCCGATGCCGCAGTAGGCATCGATCAGCTTTTCCCCGCTTTGAAGATCAGCGTATTTTACTGCCGTATCATAGAGGACTTCCGTCTGGACCGGATTGACCTGGTAGAAGGACTGCGGAGAGATGCGGAAGGTGCAGCCGCATAAACGGTCCTTTATAAACCCGGGGCCGTAGATCGTCTTGTCCGTCTTTCCGAGCACCATGCTCGTGTCCTCATCGTTGATATTGATGACGATCGTCGTGATCTCGGGGTGCGCTTTCAGAAGCGCTTTGACAAAGTTGTTCTTGCCCGGAAGGATCGGGGAACTCAAGACCAGGACGACCATGATCTCGCCGGTCTGAAAACCGCGGCGTACGAGCACATGGCGCAGGAGGCCCGTGCCCCGGTCCTCGTCATAGATCAGGATACGGAAGGAGCGCAGCATCGAGCGGATCGTCAGGATGATCTCCTGGCATTTCCTGTCCTCGATCAGGCAGTCTTTGATATCCACGACCCTGTGGGACCGCGCCTCGTAGCATCCGGCGAGGACATTGCCCTTTTTATCCCTGGCAAAGACGTGATGGACCTTGTTGCGGTAACGGAACGGATCCTCCATGCCGATGACCGGCTCCAGGGGGCCGAAGCCTCCGAGGAGCTTTTCCATCATCTTCTGTTTATTCCGTAATTGTGTTTCGTAGGGAATGCCGGTATCCCGGCAGCCTCCGCAGCGTCCCGAGACAGGGCACGCGGCGGGAACTCCCTTTTCTGTTTTCTTATCCATCATCCGAGCGGTATCTCCACGATTTCCGCCATCTTTGTAAGGCAGCGCTCGATCTGCTGCGATATATC
>JAFPHE010000025.1 GCA_017388745.1 Lachnospiraceae bacterium
ACAGATCACGGAGGACTTTTTGCGGATGTCCTTGCCGGTGAGCGCAAATCCGCGGATGTAGCCGTCTGTATAGATCCGGGCCATGGCGTCGATCGTATCCTCGGGAAGAGAATCCAGAAGACGCGCCGTCTCCAGCTGCTCATCCGTGATCCATTCGCCGTAGGAATAGAGGTAGCTGTGATCCCCGGTATCGGAAAGGTCCGCATTCATGACGATGTCGAGCGCGAACCGGCCGGAAGGGTCATGGGTACTCTCCAGATAGTCTCCCGCAAACTGAGCAGCATAATCATAGACGTACTCATAGATCACGTCTTTGACCGCAGCCGCCTTATCGGCAACATCATCCTGCTCGAAAATATTGAATATCTGTACAGTCGTTTCGAGTACAGCAGCATAATCTTCCAGTTTCTTCTCATAGAGAGAAGGGATCAGTGTCAGACACTCCGCATACCAGACGGCAAACAGCTGTCCCGCTGCGCCGGCATCTGCCGCAGCAAACGCGGGATCCAGCCAGCTTTGCGGATAGTTTTCCGGGCGCATATCTCGATACAGCGCTTCATTGACCGTCCGGTCTCTCCGAAGTTCTTTCCGCTCCTTTTCGCAGAGCAGGATAAAGTCTCTGAGGCAGCTGAAATAAGAACGAAGCTGCCGGTCCTTAAGCGGCTCCGGAAATTCCCGGATGCGCTCTGCTGCCAGGCTGATACGCTCTTCCATCGTATCGCTGCCTTTTTCTATGATAATTATATCTTCCATCATCTTTTTCATACCAGTACGATCACTGCCCACAGGGCAAGTGACAGCAGGGAAAGTCCTCCGCCGATCCATGCAAACAGATGGTTTTTCTCCTTTTCAGAAAGACTGAGCAGAGAAAACACGATCCCCATGATATCAAAAACGACCGCGCTGAAGCCTACGGAAGCCAGGAAGATCCCTGTGTTTCCGCTGCTGCGGACAGCCTGGATGACCACCGTGACCGTCATGAGCGCGCTCAGGATGCCGAGCACAAAGCTGATCCATCCTGCCCTGCTGTAAGGATATTTGATATAGGAGTATTTCTTCTTTTCAGCCATTACTCTTCTTCGATCTTCCTGATCCTGACCCTGCGCTTTCCGGAAGCGACCGCCCTCTTGTAACGGTACCTCTGAATAAAACGGTTGATAAAAAATCCGACGATCACGCCCAGCGTGTTCAGCATCAGATCGTCCACGTCAAAACTTCCTACCCGGAAGATCAGCTGGGTGCACTCGATAATAAAGCTGATCATCAGTCCGACCGCGGCGGAACCGTAGATCCATCTGCAGCGGCGGGATATCGCGGGCAGCAGAAAACCGCACGGCACAAAAGCCAGGACATTTCCGACCACGTTCAGAAAGAATGCCCTGAAGCCGAGCTGCTCTCTGTAGACCCAGAATCTCCGGATCTCATTAAAAAGGATCAGATTGTAGCGCGCTTCACTTTCTGCAGAAGGTCCCCTTCCGAGGGATTCGGCAAAGATCGTATAGTATGTTATGCCGATCAGATAGAAAATGAAGATCACCCAGCAGGTCTTCTGTATTTTTGTCGTGCCTCTGATCATAAAAAAGTATTATAGCATAGAATAATGCCGGGGTCAAAAGTAATAGTAGCTGAGCCGGTCTTCTTCAAAAAAGCCGAGTCTGCGGTAGAGTGAGACTGCCGGCAGGTTCATATCCGAGACCTCGAGAAGAAAGCTTTCGCTGCCTTCCCGGTAAAAATGCAGGATCACTTTTGCAAGGAGCCTTAAAGCATGGTGTTTTCTGTACACTGAGGCGCTGGTCTGCACGCCGTAGATATAGGCGCTGCCGCTGCCGGTCCTGATATGCAGTTCCGAATACGCGCTGTGGCAGTAAAACGAGCCTTCCGTTTCTTCCGCTTCGATCACCGCCTGCCCGGGCTCTTCTGCCGCGATCTCTTCGAACCGGGAGATAAGCGCCGCATCCGGCAAAAGCCGCATCAGAAGTTCATCGTGGTCCTTCTTTGCGCCAAGCGCCCGAAGGACCGCGGATACGGTTTCGGTCTCATATACCGCGAAACGGATAGCCGCCGCGCCTTCCGGTTCCTCTTTCAGGGCTTCCAGCATTGCCACGAACAGACCCTGTCTCCGTGCTTCAGGAAGCGTAAACGCCGCCGCTTCCGTCACGGGACGTCCTTCAAACGTGCCGCCCATGCAGTATGCCGCAAGCACCGCTTTCATCTCCCCCGCGCCGTCCAGCGCAAACACATAAAGATCCGCATCGAGCGGCTCTCCGTAATGTGTCCCGTCAAAAGCATTGCACGCCCTGCAGATCATGGCTGCATCCGCAAGCTCCTTCTCTTCGGGATCGTCGGTCGTGACGAACTCGTAAGCTCCATCCGGCATGCGCTCACCTCTTCAGGATCATGTCCACCGCTTCTGAAAGACAGGAAGCGGTAAGCTCGGGGACGTCGTCATATTTGCCGTCGGCTCCTCCCATGCCGGTCTTCACCAGTACGGTCTTAAGTCCGGCATTATGGCCGCAGCGGATATCCTGGGTCATGTCGCCGACCATCCAGGATGATGTCTTGTCGATATGAAGCAGATCCGCCGCTTTATCAATGAGTCCCGCGGCAGGCTTCCTGCAGCTGCAGCGGAACTTGAGTTCGGGGACCTCCCCTTCAAAGCCCCTGTCCTGATGATGCGGACAGTAAAGCAATGCGTCTATATAAGCGCCTTCCGCGCCGAGAAGTGTTTCCATCTTCTTATGGATCCGGTCCAGCTCCAAGAAACTGCACTCGCCGCGCGCAACGACCGGCTGATTGGTCACAATGACCGCGAGATATCTTGAAGCGTTGATCCTCCGGATCGCCTCCGCAGCACCCGGAAGGAGCTCCAGGTCTTCCGCCCGCCGGATAAACCCGCGTTCGGCATTGACCGTCCCGTCCCTGTCGAGGAAGATGCACTGCTGAGGACGACTTAAGTTTCTCTGCCGCACAAGGCCGCTTCTGACGGCTTCCGTCACTTCCTCATAGCGTTCCGGCGTACCCATATCCTTGACGTATTCCGTGGACTGATACGCGCAGACCTTTCCGTCAGCGATCAGCGGCCTGATAATGTCCTTGTCGAGGTCGATCTTTTCGACCGGCTCCGGAACCGACGCAGCTGTCTGCGCCTTCATGGCATAGATCCCGGCATTGACGCAGTTATGATACCAGAGCCCGCTCCGGTCCGCCTTTTTGCTGATCACTTCCATGACCCGGCTGCGGCGGTCTTCCTGCGGGACAGGACCGGAAGCAGCCGCATCCGGTCCGCAGCGGTCCTCGATGTACTCTTCTGTCCTTCCGACCGTATCTGTTACGATGATATCCGAATCATAGGGGTGGGAATTGGGATGCACGAAGAGCGTGACGTCCGCGCCGGTGTTCTTATGAAACGCCATAAAACGCGTAAAGTCGACGGAAAGCATCAGGTCGCCCATCAGCAGCAGGAAGTCCTCTTCCAGCTCTCCGGAAAGGTAATGCAGCGCACCTGCCGTCCCCATCGGCTTATCTTCATTGAAATAGCTGATACTCATGCCGAAGTCACTGCCGTCGCCGAAGTACTCCCGGATGCTCTCCGCGAGGTATCCCGTCACTAAAATGACGTCCGTGATGCCGTTTTCCTTCAGGCATTCCAGCTGATACTGCAGCACCGGTTTCCCGAGCACCGGGATCATCGGTTTCGGTATGTCGGATGCCACAGAGCGGATCCGGGTCCCGTGCCCGCCCGCCATGATAACTGCTTTCATATGATCTCCTTTGTCCGGGCTGACCGGTCAGCCCTTCCGGTCCATCCTGTCGATAAAAGTCCGGTTCATTGCAAATCGTCTGACAAGTCCCCGCGGAAGCTTCCTGTAGGACTTCCCGAGCCGGTAGCCCAGATATTTCCAGCCGGATCTCCAGACCAGCCCCGGCACTTCCGCCGCATGTCCGTTTGAGATCAGGTGCTCTGCCGTCTGACGGACGAGCCGGATCCCTTCCCCTTCGGAACGGATCCTGCCGAACACCTCCGGATGCATGGCCTGGCTCAT
>JAFPHE010000138.1 GCA_017388745.1 Lachnospiraceae bacterium
GAGGGCGACGAGATCCTGAGGAAACAATGCAAGCCGGTCAGGGAGATGACACCGAGGCTCCGCCAGCTGATCGACGATATGTTCGATACCATGTACGAGGAGAACGGCGTGGGTCTTGCTGCACCGCAGGTAGGGATCCTGAAGCAGATCGTCGTCATAGATACCGGTCTGGAAGAACCGGATCCTCTCGTTCTGATCAATCCGGAGATCGTTGAGACAGAAGGCGAGGATATCGGTTATGAAGGGTGTCTGAGTGTCCCGGGGTATCAGGGCAAGGTCAGCCGCGCCGCCAAAGTCAGGGTGCATGCATTCGATGCCGATATGCAGGAGTTCGAACTGGAGGCTGAGGACCTGCTTGCCAGATGCATTCAGCATGAGACCGACCATCTGCACGGCATCCTCTATATCGACAAGGTCATCGGAGAACTGGAAAAGCCCGAAGACGAAGAGGAAGAGGCTGAGACAGAAGAATGATGTTCCCGGAAGCCCCGGACAAAGCCTGGGCCGGGACTGACGGACAGATAGGAGTGACGGATATTTGAAGATCGTATTTATGGGAACGCCGGATTTTGCCGTGGGGACGCTTGACGCGCTGTACGAAGCGGGTCATGAGATCCTTGCGGCAGTAAGCCAGCCGGATAAGCCGAAGGGAAGACATGCCGAACTGCAGCCTACGCCTGTCAAGAAAAGGGCGGCGGAACTCGGCATCCCGGTACTGCAGCCGGAAAAGGCAAACGATCCCGCATTTCTCGAAGAGTTAAGAAAACTGGCACCCGAGGTCATCATTGTGACGGCCTACGGAAAGCTCCTTAAGAAGGAGCTTCTCGAGATCCCGCCGCACGGATGCATCAACGTCCATGCGTCGCTGCTTCCCAGATGGCGCGGAGCGGCACCGATCCAGTGGGCTGTTATTGAAGGAGACCCTGAGGCAGGCGTCTGTACGATGCAGATGGACGAAGGGCTCGATACCGGCGATATCCTCATGTGTGCCAGGATCATTCCTGCGGAGAATGAGACAGGCGGTTCACTTTTTGACAAGCTGTCAGTACTCGGCGGGGAGCTGATCGTGAAGACCCTGGCGGCACTGGAAGCAGGCACACTGACGAGGACGCCGCAGGCTGAGTCAGGCATGACCTACGCGAAGATGCTGACAAAGGACATGGGCGAGATCGACTGGACGGAGGATGCCGTTAAGATCGAGCGTCTGATCAGAGGCCTTTATCCCTGGCCCGGCACTTATACCCATACAGGCGGGAAGCTTCTGAAGATCCACAGGGCTTTGCTGCCGGCAGACATGGACACGGACGCGCTCAGAGCAGGGAAGGTACCCGGAAGCGCGGTCGTAAAGGACGGAAGACTGTTTGCGGTCTGCGGCAGCGGTATACTGGAACTTACGGAAGTTCAGCCCGAAGGAAAAAAACGCATGGCTGCTTCCGACTACCTGAGAGGATATCATCCGGAGCAGTTCGGAAAAATCTGAGCTTTATAAAAGGTCCGGCATGTACGGATCTTAACCGTTCAATACTGAGGAGGAGTAACGCATGTTCTATTATTATGATTGGACCTATATACTGGTGCTGATCGGTGCTGCACTTTCTCTCTGGGCATCGGGCAATGTCAACAGTGCCATTGCAAAATACCGCAAAGTCGGCAGTCAGAGCGGTATGACCGCGTCCGAAGCGGCTCGGAGGATCCTGAGGGAAAACGGGATCTTTGACGTTACCGTCAAACAGATAGGCCAGGGCGCATCGGATTATTACAATCCTTCCACCAAGGAGCTCTGCCTTCTCGCACCGAATTACAATTCCACGAGCATCGCGAGCATCGGCATTGCCGCTCATGAATGCGGTCATGCGATCCAGGATGCGACGGACTATGCCCCGCTGACGATCCAGCGGTATATCGCGCCGGTCTGTGCTTTCGGCTCCCGTACCGGCTTTTATGTCGCGATCGCGGGCCTCATTTTCGGATATCAGCCGCTCACCAATCTCGGCATCATCCTGTTTTCTCTGGGTGTATTCATTACGATCCTGCTGCTCCCGATCGAGTTCGATGCTTCCTCCAGAGCCTTGAAGATCCTTCAGTCGAAACAGATCCTTACCGGGGAAGAACTGAGTGGCGCAAGAAAAGTACTGACTGCGGCAGGCCTCACTTATGTCGCCGCGGCGGCTTCATCCATCCTTTCGCTGTTGAGACTGGTGCTTCTTTCCAGAAGCAGAAATGACTGATATACCATGATCTTAAAAAGCCGGAAAACCAGATACGCGGTCAAGGACTACGGCAACGCGCGGGACGTGGCTCTCTGCGTGCTGCTTGGCGTGACGGAAAATGACCGCAAGTCCCATACGCTTCTCAAGGAGACCTTTGAAGAGGCGGAACAAAAAGGCGCGGACTTAAGCCGCACCGACAGGGCGTTCGTCGAATACCTTACGATCGGCACTCTGGACAGGATGATCACGATCGATACGGTCATCAGCCGTTTTTCCAAAAAACCGCTGCGGCTCTTAAAGCCGGTGATCCGCGGGATCCTGAGGATCAGCCTGTACCAGCTCATGTATATGGACCGGGTCCCTGCAAGCGCCGCATGCAATGAGGCCGTGGAACTTGCGAAGCTGCACGGTCTGGAAGGACTCTCGGGCTTTGTGAACGGCGTCCTTCGTTCAGCGGCCAGAGAGATCGAAGCCGGCGGTGAAAAAGTCACGGTCTTTGAAGAGACCTGGCAGGAATATTCGCTTCCGAAGTGGCTTGCCGCCAAGCTTGAAGAAGAGTATGGCAGGGAAACGGCAGAGGAGATCTTCCGATCCTTCCATATGAACCGGAAGGAGACTGTGCGCTTCAACCTGTCCCTTGCGGATGCTTCCGATCCCGTGAAAGCAGAAGAGCTAATCGCTGAAGGCCTTCGCAGGGAAGGTTTTGCGATCCGGAAGATCGATTTTGGCAGGATGCTTCGCGAAAGCGGACAGGAGCTTCCGGACGGGCCGCTCCCTGCAGTCTATGAACTGGAAGAAGGCGGCGATGCGGCACATTCCGACAGTTTCAGGAAAGGACTCATTACCGTGCAGGATCCTTCTTCGGCCATCGTCGCTTCCTATGCGGCCCCCGGCGTGAATGACAGGGTCATCGACGTCTGTTCCGCTCCCGGCGGCAAAGCGCTGGCGCTGGCGGACCTGATGAACAGGAAGGGCGGCCGCGGACTGATCGAAGCCAGGGATGTTTCGAAGCAGAAAGTAGCGCTGATCGAGGAAAATGTCAGGCGCTGCGGTTTCGGCTTGATCCGCACGGAGATCGCGGATGCGCTTAAGGAAGATGAAGAGAGTTACTATCGGGCGGATATCCTGATCGCGGATCTGCCATGCTCCGGCATAGGCGTCATTGCGAAGAAGCCGGATATCAAGCTCAACCTCATGCCTTACAGCATCGAGGAACTGCAGCAGCTGCAGCGTGACATCCTGATCAATGTCAGCAGGTTTGTGAAACCCAAAGGAAAACTGGTTTATTCGACCTGCACGATCACCCAGGAAGAAAATGAACTGAACGCGCGCTGGGCCGCGGAGCATCTCGGTTTTACACTTCAGAAAGAGATGAAGCTGCTGCCGGGCGCAGACCATGACGGATTTTATATTGCCGTTATGGAGAAGCATTATTGATCAGCCTTAAGCTGATCGGGAACAATTTGCATAGATGAGTACAAAGCCGGACATCTGCGAACTGAATATGGATGAACTGAAGGCCGCGATGAAAGAACTGGGAGAACTCGCTTTCCGCGCTTCGCAGGTGTACGACTGGCTTCATGTGAAAAACGTGGTGAGCTTCGATGCGATGAGCAATCTTTCCGCAGCCCTGAGGGCGAAGCTGAAGGAAAGCTTCCGCATTACGGAGATGAACGCGGCGGAGACTTTCGTTTCCCGGATCGACGGGACGCGGAAGTATGTTTTCGTGCTTTGGGACGGCAATGCGGTCGAGGCGGTGCTTATGCGGTATAAACACGGCAATTCGGTCTGCATCAGCTCGCAGGTCGGCTGCCGTATGGGCTGCCGGTTCTGCGCTTCCACGCTGGACGGCTGCGTGCGGGATCTGAGCGCGGCGGAGATGCTTGCGGAGGTCTACCGCATCGGCAGCGATATCGGGGAAAGAATCTCCAACGTCGTCATCATGGGATCCGGCGAGCCGCTGGACAACTATGACGAAGTCGTGAAGTTCCTCCGCATGATCACGGACGAAAAGGGACTTCATATCTCCGCACGCAACATCACCTTAAGCACCTGCGGACTGACGGAGAAGATCCGCGCTCTGGCGGAAGAGGGACTGCCGGTAACGCTGGCGCTGAGCCTGCATGCCCCTTCACAGGAAAAAAGAGAAGAGATCATGCCGGTGGCAAAGGCTTATCCGCTTCAGGAAGTCCTTGGCGCCTGCCGGTATTATTATCATAAGACGCACCGGCGGCTGAGCTTTGAGTATTCGGTCGTAAAGGGCGTCAACGACACAGGAGAAAATGCGCTTGCGCTTGCGGCGCTTTTGAATACGTCCGGCTTCGGTGAAGAAAACGGCGGGCAGGGGAAAGGCCGGGGCGGCAGGAACAATGCCGCAGGACGGTCCGTACATGCCCTGACCGGAGGCAGGGAAGGCATGTGCCATGTCAACCTGATCCCGGTCAATCCGATCGAAGAGCGGGAATATGAAAGCCCGGACCGGAGGACGGTCGAGGAATTTCAGCACATACTGATGCAAAACGGCATAAACGCAACGATACGCCGCGAAATGGGCAGGGACATCAGCTCTGCATGCGGACAGCTGCGAAGGAGATACTTCAAAAATGCAGGCCCAGGCTCTGACTGATATCGGTCGGAAGCGAAAAGTGAATCAGGACTATATTTTTGCGAGTACACGGCCGGTGGGCGTCTTTCCGAATCTGTTTATACTGGCAGACGGAATGGGCGGACACAAGGCCGGTGATTTTGCGTCCAAATATCTGACGGAGACCATGGTCGGTTTTGTCTCCAGGACCCAGAATACCAACATCATACGGGTGCTGCGCAGTGCGCTAAACCTCTCCAACACAATGATCCATCAGAAATCCCATTCCGATGAATCATTAAGGGGTATGGGCTCCACACTTGTGGCAGCCGTCATCCGGGACGGCGTTCTGACGGTGGCAAATGTGGGAGACTCGAGACTTTATGTCATCCGTGACGGGATCACGCAGGTGACCAGGGATCACTCCTATGTTGAGGAACAGGTCGCAGCGGGACTCATGGTGCGTGACTCGGAAGAGTACAGAAAAAGCAAGAACATCATTACAAGGGCAGTCGGGTCGGAAGAGACCGTCAGGGCGGATTACTTCGAGGTCGATCTCATTGAAGGAGACCACATCCTGCTCTGCTCGGACGGACTGACCAACATGGTCGATGATGATGCGATCCTCGCCATCATCTCCGGACACGGAAGCCTGCAGTACAAGGCCAGAACACTGGTCACAGCGGCCAATGAGGCCGGCGGAAACGACAACATTGCAGTCATACTGATCAAATATGATAAGGAAGGTGACGGGCGTGCTTAATATAGGGGACATCTTAGACAACAGATACGAGATACAGGCCAAGGTCGGACAGGGCGGAATGTCCCATGTTTATCGTGCGAGAGACCTGAAGATGGGAAGGGACGTTGCCATCAAGGTCCTCAAGGAAGAATTCTCCGGCAATGCCGAATTCGTGGAGAAGTTCAACAATGAAGCCCGCTCGGCAGCGCGGCTGACGCATTCGAATATCGTGGCGGCATACGATACGGTCGACACGGACGATATGCACTATATCGTTATGGAACTGGTGGAGGGCATCACGCTCAAGAACTATATCGCGCGGAAAACGAAGCTCTCCAACAAGGAAACGATCGGCATCGCGATCCAGGCGGCGGAAGGCATCGCGGAAGCACACCGCAAGGGGATCATCCACCGCGATATCAAACCGCAGAACATCATCATTTCCAAGGACGGCAAGGTCAAGGTGGCGGATTTCGGCATCGCCAAGGCGGCAAGCGGCGATTCCATGAACCAGGACGTCATCGGATCGGCACATTATATCGCGCCGGAACAGGCGAAGACCGGCGAGGCGGATGCCAGATCCGATCTCTACAGTCTCGGCATCACCATGTACGAGATGATCACCGGACGGCTTCCCTATGACGGGGAAAACACGGTCGACATCGTCATGGCACACCTTCAGAACGTTATGGTGCCGCCGGCAGTCTACAATCATGAGATCTATCCGGCGCTGAGCGACATTATTACCCGCGCCACGCGCAAGGATCCGGCGGAGCGCTATCAGAGCGCGGAAGAGCTGATCGAGGATCTGAAGCATGCCGCAATGGAGCCGGAAGGCCGTTTCGTCAAGCTGTATGATACGATCGGCTCCGGAGAACTGGGTTCCGAGAGCGGCCAGACAAAGCCGGCAGCGGACACCGCCAGTACCGGGCAGGGCAGCGCTGAGGATGAGGTCAGCGTAACGCCTTTTGCAGACGGAGAGCCGGGAGAAGGCGGAGAGCAGGGCTTTTCCCTGCTCAACATTCTCAACAACCGTTTCGCGCTGGCGGTACTGACGCTGGCGGTTGTCGCCGTGATCGCGCTGGCAGGCGTCATCGCAGGCAAGACGATCGTCGGCAGGCAGCAGGCTGCAGCAAATGTGACGGCTGCAGCGGAGGAAAACACGGAAGAAGCGGAATCCGAGTCACAGACCGAATCGGAAGAAGAGATCGATTATACCTTAAGCATACAGGGAGAGCAGCTCATGCCCGATCTTTCGGGCCTGACCGTGGACGAAGCCAGGGCAAAAC
>JAFPHE010000139.1 GCA_017388745.1 Lachnospiraceae bacterium
AAAACGTTCTTTTTTTCTTTTCCCGGAAGCGCGTTCCTCTGTGTCTCCAGTGTTTCCAGCAGCACGCAGGGATCCGCGGCTGTATCCGTCAGCAGCGGAACTGCCTTTTTTTCAAACTCCTCGAAACACGCCGGGTAATGGTCATAGTCAAAAAGGCCGGTGTACGGCCGGGACGAGACGATCAGATCCGCAAGCGCCTGTTCCGGACTGTTTATAGGATTCTTTGTCAGTTCCATTTGCTTCCTCCCGGGATGAATTTAGGTATGTCCATGCCGCGTCCGCAGCCGTACGGGCATCTCCGCTTTATTTACAAAGAGTCAAAGTTTATGTATGATTATTACATCTTAGCATAGAAAACAGCAATTGTACCAGAAATGATGATATTTGATTCATACCCGGAGATATCATGGCAGAAGAACTGTTGACAATCGTAGTGGCGGATGACGAGGAAGAACTGCGGGAGGCTATGTGCAGCCTGATCCGCTGGGAGGAGATCGGCTTTCAGCTGGTGGGCAGTGCGGGGAACGGCCTGGATGCGCTCCAGATGGTGGAGCAGCTGCAGCCGGACCTTCTGCTGACCGACATCCAGATGCCCTTTATCACCGGCACGGCACTGGCACGCCAGGTAAGGGAACTGCAGCCGCTGATCCAGGTCGCCTTCCTGTCGGGATACGATGATTTCGAATATGCCCGGAGCGCCATAGAAAACCAGGTCATTTCCTACCTGCTGAAACCAATCAGCATGGCGGAACTGACCGCTGCGCTCAAAGAGATCCACGATAAAATCGTGAAGCGCTTCAATGACCTGCGTTCGCCTCAGCGCGGGATAGACCGGCAGATGGCGGCAGCTTCCCTGCTGCTGGATACGCTGGATGAAGATCCTGAGGAACAGGTCCTGACGGAAATGCTTGAAAAGAGCGGACTCATCCTTACGGATTCCTCAGAGCTGATCGTGCTCGGTCTGAGTCTGGAGTCTGTCAGCCCCGGCGCGGCACAGACGGTAGATAAGGTGCTGGAGCGTTACTACAGCAGCTTAAGCATCATCTCAGGCAGGCGTGTTCTGAGTCTGCTTATTTCCGACGACGGCTTCGCACGGCTCGACACTGCGCTGGATGAGCTTTATTATGTCGGAAAGCGCCTTTTGTCCAAAAGCTGCATTATCGGCGTAAGCCGTCCTTTCAGGGAACTTGTATGCTGCAGGGACGCATGCCGGGAAGCCGTGGAAGCCCTGAAGCTTTCGGATGGCCCGGGGATCGGGTTTATTTCCGAACTGCAGGCGAACAGGGAAGGCATCAGTCTCCTGGTGGAGCAGACACTGAGCATCATCACTCAGGAATATGCCGATGAATCCCTGACACTGGGGTCTGTCAGCGAAAGACTGCACGTCAGTCCCAATTACCTGAGCGCCAATATGAAAAAATACGCGGGGGACACTTTTATCAGCATCCTGATCAAAACGCGCATGGAAGCCGCGCGGAAGCTGATCCTGCAGGGCGGGATGAAGATCGGCGAGGTGGCGGGCCGCTGCGGATACAGCGACCAGCATTATTTCAGTTACTGCTTTAAGAAGTACTTTGGAGTGTCGCCGGTGCGGATGCGGCACGGAGAGGCGGGCGGCACATGAAGAAAAGAAGCCTGAATATGAGCTCCGTGCTGCTGCTGACGCTGATCGGCACAGCGGTCCTCGTGCTTTTATGTGCGGTCCTCCTCTTTTTCCGCACCTACCGGAGCTCACTGCTGCAGAATGCTGCGACCAACAGCCAGCGTGCCGTTGCGCAGGTCAGCAATACGGTGAACGATTACCTGGACGATGTGGACAAGATCATGTCCGGTATCAGCGAGTCGCTGCAGGACAGAGATACGGACCGTGATGAGTTTTTTGACGTGTTCTTAAAGATCCGGCCGGATGTCGTGGCTGTCTCAACTTATGACGGGGACGGAAGTTTGGTTAACTGCTACAGCCTGCTGGGAGATGTGCGGGAAGACCTGGAGTTCAACGCATCCTTCCAGGCGGATAAAATGGGAGACTATAAGGACGGATATATATCCGCGCCCCATGTCGTCTCTCTGTTTGAGGGCAGCTACCCCTGGGTCGTCACCATGATCCGGCCGGTCAGGCTGACCGGAACGGAGCGGTGGGTGGCTCTGGACATCAGCTGCAGCAACATTTCTGCGTACATCAACGGCGTCGGTATCGGCAGACGAGGCTACTG
>JAFPHE010000140.1 GCA_017388745.1 Lachnospiraceae bacterium
AGTTTGCTGCTTCTGCCTGTACGGACTCGACCAGGGCATCCAGCTCTTCGGTCTCCTTGACGGAGTCCATCTCAGGAAACACCTCCCGGTAGGTCACATTGGCAGCTTCTTCCTGCGCCTTCGCGATGGGTTCGAGCGTCAGTTCATGGACACCGCCCAATGCAAGACCGGCGATCAGTGTGATCAGGAAGAGGATGACCGCATCTTTTATAATCGTGTTTTTCATACCTTCTTATTACCTCTCTTTCCGAAGGGCGTGGGAATGGTATAACGCTCGATGATCGGAACGAGCAGGTTGCCGAACAGGATGGCGTAGGATACGCCTTCCGCCGACGGCGCGAAGGTCCTTATGATACCCGTCATCAGTCCCAGGAAGATCGCATAGACGACCTGTCCGCCGTGGGTAACCGGGCTCGTAACATAGTCGTTTGCCATGAAGCAGGCACCGAAAACGATCGCGCCGGAAAGAAGCTGGAGGATCAGGTAGTTGAAGTCAAAACCGCCCGCAATAAACATGAAGATCGAGAAGGTCGCGATGTAGGTGATCGGGACTCTCGGGGTGATGATGTTGCGTGCGATCATGTATCCGATACCGATCAGCAGGCAGAGGATGGATACCTCGCCGATGGTGCCCGGCGTGTTGCCGATGAACAGATCCCAGTAGGAATACGGGGTGCCCATACGGATCGCAGCCAGCGGGGTCGCGCCCGTGACGGCATCAAAGCCGATCGCCGGTGCGGAGAAGTCGTTCATCAGTCCGGCAAAGGAAATGTGCAGGAAGCATCTTGCAGCGATCGCCGGGTTGATGAAGTTCTGGCCGAGTCCGCCGTAGAGCTGCTTGACGACGACGATGGCAAACACAGCGCCGATCATGGGAACCCAGAACGGAATGCTGGGCGGCATGTTCAGGGAAAGGATCATGCCGGTAACGACAGCCGAAAGATCCCCGATCGTGATCGGGAGATGCATCAGCTTCTCGTAGATGTACTCGGAAGCCACAGCCGTTGCTGCCGTAATGGCAACGATGAAAAGGCTGTAGAGACCGAAATGGTATGCGCCCCAGAGGGTGATCGGGATCATCGCAATGATGACGTCGAGCATCTCTCTGCGCGTCGTCAGTTTACTCCTGAAATGAGGCGAGGAGGAAACGTGAGGCAGGCTCTTGATGATGTCATTATCCATTATTATCTCCTCCTTACGCTTTCTTCTCCGCTTCGGCCTTCTTCGCGGCCTCGGCTGCCTGTTTCGCCCTGCGGGCGGTCATTACGTCTCTTCTCATCTGCTTGAAGAACTGCGTCAGCGGTCTCTTCGCGGGGCAGATGTAGGAGCAGGTACCGCACTCAATGCATTCCATGCCGTTCAGCTCCTCGAACTTCGCGGTATCGCGGCGCTCGGCGGCCTTCGCCATGAGCGGGGGTACCAGGTAGATCGGACATGCGTCGACACAGCGTCCGCAGCGCACGCAGTGTGTGCCCGGATCGACGGTCACTTCGTCCTTCAGGAACGCGCAGAGCGCGGAGGTATTCTTACATACGGGAACGTCGGTGTTCCAGAGCGCCATACCCATCATCGGTCCGCCGCAGATGATCTTGGCGGGCGGTTCCTTGTAGCCTCCGAGCGCCTCGGCGATACGGCCGTAGGAAACGCCCAGACGGATACGGACATTGGCAGGATTCTTCATAGCGTCGCCGGTGATGGTGATCGCCTTCTCCATGATGGGAGTGCTCTTCGCGACAGCGTCATAGATCGCCGCGAGGGTCGCGACGTTGTCGACCACGCAGCCTGCGTCCGCGGGCAGCATGGAGGAGTTGATATGACGACCGGTAACAGCGAAGATCAGCTGACGCTCACCGCCTTCCGGGTACTTGGTGCGCATGGTCGTCACCTGGATCCTCGGATCGTCCCCGATCTCCTTCTGGATCCTCTCGATGGCATCAGGCTTGTTGTTCTCGATCGCGATGATGCCCTTCGCATTCGGGAAGAGCTGCAGGCAGATCTTCACGCCGCCCACGATACGCTCCGGCTCCTCGAGCATCAG